>JBDTVN010000057.1:0-8186 GCA_040007155.1 Chloroflexota bacterium | reverse complement strand
GCCGCGAGCGAACCGTCGACTCAGCTGCCTTGTACTTGCTCTGCGAGAAGAAGCGCGCTCGGCGGAGCTGCTCGTTGTACGCCTCGATGTACGGCGGGAAGCGGAAGAAGCGGATCCACACGAACGTGGCGAGGCCGATCACGATGAACAGGAGAACGAAGAGGAAGTAGAACTGGAAGATCGTCCCCACCAGAACAAGTCCAAACGTGGTCAACCCCGTCCAAAGCAGCCATTCCTGCATGGATCGCAGTGGTTCGTAGCGGTGCAGCTGACGGACGCGGACGTTGTAAAAGACGACCGTGACGACCAGCAGTAGCGCGGCCGCAACCCAGATCGGGTTGTAGATGTCGGGGAAGTTCTGGAAGTTGAACTGGACCCCGGGGATCAGGTATTCGTTGGGCGACAGGTTCACGGCCGCAGAATAACGCCTCGCCTATACTCGGCCCCTGCCCTGGTGCTCCCAGCCAACGGAGCCGCGGGCGCTCCACCCGAGAGGGACTCAGAAGAGACGTGCGGGCCCTGTTCTCGGTCGCCAATCGTGACGGCATTGCCGACTTTGCGCGCGACCTCGCAGCCATGAACGTCGAGCTTCACGCCACGCCCGACACGCTGGCCATCCTGGCCCAAGCAGGCGTAACGGCCCAGTCAGTTGACCTGGGCAGAGCGTCGGTGGCAGGCTTCGACATCGTCGCGGCCAACCTCGAGCCGTTCGCGCCGCAGGTGGGCGACCGCGTCGTACCGCTCGACGAAGCGATCGCGATGATCGATGACAAGACCACCGCGCTGATGACGGCCGCGGCGCGCAACTTTGCGAACGTCGCGGTGGCGTCCGGGCCGCGCCACTATGCGCAGTTGCTCGAAGAGCTGCGCACCTTGGGCAGCGTCAGCGCTGAAATGCGCCAGCACCTCGCCGCCGACGCGCTGGCTGACGTCTCGGCCTATCTGGCCGAGGTGGCGGGCTACCTCAACCATCTGGGTGGGACGCGTTTCCCAAACCGACTCGCGGTTGTCGTGGAGAAGGTGCGCGACCTGGGCTATGGCGAGAACCCGCAGCAGCAGGCTGCGTTTTACCGCGAGACGACGCACCGTTCCGGTTCTCTGGCCGACGCGAACCAGCTCCAGGGCGACCAGCCGACTTTCAACGACCTGATCGATCTCGATGCGGCTTACCGCATCGCCACCGACTTCACGGCACCATCCTGCTGCATCGTGAAGCAAGCCAACCCGACTGGCCTCGCGTCCGACGAGTTGCTGGTCCACGCCTATGAGAGGGCTCTCGAGGGCGATCCGGTGTCGGCATTCGGCGCTGTCGTCGCGCTCAACCGCGAGGTTGACGGCAATACCGCCGAGGCCCTGGCGGGCAATGCCTACGAAGCGATCATCGCGCCGGCGTTCACGGCGCCCGCGCGCGAGATCTTGGCCGAGAAGCAACGGCTAGCGCTGCTCGCAGTGCCGCGGCACATGACCCAGGGCCTGTCTGATTACGGCATCGCGCGCCTTGAGTTCAGCCGCGTCGACGGCGGTCTGCTGGTCGAGACGCGCGACTCATCCGAGGTCGACCGCTCGCAGCTGCGCGTCGTGACCAAGCGCCGCCCGACGCTCGAAGAGCTGACCGACCTGTTGTTTGCCTGGCGCGCCGTGCGTCACGTGACAAGCAATGCGGTCGTGCTCGCCCACCACACCGCGCTGGTCGGCGTGGGCGCGGGCCAAGCGAGCCGGCTGACCGCGGTCGAGATCGCGTTGCACAAGGCGGCCGACCGCTCGAAGCTCGCGGTCCTCGCGTCAGATGCCTATTTCCCGTTCGCCGACGCGATCCAACTCGCGGCCGAACGCGGCGTGACTGCGATCATCCAGCCGGGCGGATCAGTCCGCGACGAGATGGCCATCGACGTCGCGAACCGTCACCATCTGGCAATGGTCTTTACCGGCAAGCGTCACTACCGCCACTAAGGGGAAGCCATGGAGAGCCTGCTCGCCCTTGAGATGGTGCGCGTAACTGAGGCCGCGGCGATTGAAGCCGCGCGCCACATGGGTCGCGGCGACAACAAGGCTGCCGACCACGCTGCTGTGGAGGCAATGCGCCACACGTTCGACGACGTCGACCTCGCGGGCACGATCGTTATCGGTGAGGGTGAGCGCGACAAGGCGCCCATGCTGTACATCGGCGAGAGTGTCGGCCGGAGCATGCCCGGCCAACCGGAGATCGACATCGCGGTCGATCCGCTGGAAGGCACGAACCTCGTGGCCCAAGGTAACGCCAACGCGATCACGGTCATCGCCGCTTCAGAGAAGGGCGGCCTGTTCAACGCCCCCGACACCTACCTCGACAAGCTGTGCGTCGGTCCCGACGTCGCGGGCAAGGTCGACATCCGCCTGACGCCGACAGAGAACCTCAACCGGATCGCCAGCGTCCTCGGTCGCAAGGTGGCCGATTTGACGGTCGTCATCCTCGACCGGCAGCGCCATGAAGCTCTGATCAGCGAGGTTCGGGCCGCCGGAGCGCGTATCAAGTTGATCAGCGACGGCGATCTGTCCGCGGCAATTTCATGTGCCGTCCGCGGCACTGGCATCCACGCCGTAATGGGTATAGGTGGCGCGCCAGAAGGCGTGCTGACCGCAGCCGCGCTGCGTTGCCTGGGCGGCGAGATCCAGGCACGGCTGCGCTGGCGCAGCGACGAGGAGCGCGAGCGCGCTGAAAGGATGGGCGTCGACCCGTCAATGGAGCGCGTGTACATGACCAAGGATCTTGCGCCGGGCGAGAACATCGTTTTCTCGGCGACAGGCGTCACTGACGGTGATCTGCTGGGCGGCGTCCGATTCTTTGGCGGCGGCGCACGCACGCACTCGCTCGTGATGGGCTACCAAACCAAGGAAGTGCGCTTCATCGACACCGTCCACATGTTCGACCGCGACAAGCCGCCGGCCGTGCGCCTCTAACAAAGGTCGCTGGCACTGAATCTCCGAGGTCTCAGGCAGGGCATCACGCGCAACGTCGTGGCGTTGTCGCTGGTCAGCCTGCTGACCGACGTTTCGACCGAGATGCTGGTCTACCTCGTACCGCTGTACCTGGCCAATGTGCTGCTCGCCAGCCCGTCGATCATCGGCCTCATCGAAGGCGTCGCGGACAGCACCGCCGCAGGCCTCAAGCTACTCAGCGGCGCACTGTCCGACCGACTCGGCCGGCGGCGGCTGTTAGTCGGCATCGGCTATGGCGGCTCGACGATCGCCAAGGTCCTCTACCTGATGGCTACCTCATGGCCGATCGTCCTCGTGGCGCGCGTCGGCGACCGTTTCGGCAAGGGCATTCGCACCGCACCGCGCGATGCCCTCATCGCCGATTCGACCAGCGCGCAATATCGCGGCCGGGCATTCGGCTTCCACCGCGCGATGGACAGTCTGGGCGCGTTCTTCGGCGTCATCGCGGCGTTGGTCGTCCTCGTCACGATGTCCGCTGGCGCGACCAAGCTTGATGCGACGACCTTCAATCTGATCGCGCTCCTGGCACTGATCCCGGCGGTGCTGGCCATAGGCGTTGTCTTCGTCGGCGTGCACGACGTTGATCGCGCAGCGGCACCGGCCACCGCGGCCGCCGCCCCACAGACGCGCTGGGCGCACATGCGCTCAGAAGCCGCGCGATTGCCGCGGCCGTTCTGGCTCTTCATCGCGGCCAACACGCTGTTTGCGCTGGGCAACTCAAGCGACGCCTTCCTCGCGCTGCGCACCCAGCAGCTCGGCACGGTCCTGACCGATCTGTTGCTGATGATCATCGCCATGAACCTGGTCGATACGCTCGTGTCATTCCCGGCGGGCGCGTTGAGCGACAGGTTCGGCCGGCGCGCGCCATTGGCCGCTGCCTGGCTGATCTACGCGGTGGCGTACGCCGGTTTCGCCCTCGCCGGCTCGCCGATCGCGGCCACGGGGCTATGGATCCTGTATGGCGCGTACTACGGCATCAACGAGGCTGTCGGTCGGGCGTACATCGCCGACGTGACGCCCAGCGATCTGCGCGCAACCGGCTACGGCATCCTCAACGCGGCGATCGCCGTCGCGGTACTGCCCGCCTCGCTCGTCGCGGGCCTGCTGTGGGACGCGTATGGACCGCCGGTGCCTTTCTGGCTCGGTGCCGCATTCGCCCTGGCGGCAGTCGTCGTATTGCTCCTGATTCGCACACGCAGCAACACAGCGCAGACTTCACCGAGCGCCACATGAACTCGTTCAGGTACGGCGTCGCGAGCGGCGACCCTTCGAACGAAAGCGTCATCCTCTGGACCCACTTAGAATCTCGGGCCCAAGGCCCGGCAGAACTGCGCTGGTCCATAGCCAGGGATCCCGACTTGGAGTCGGTCGTGGTCTCAGGGTCGGTGGTTGCCGGACCGGACACCGACTACACCGCCCAGGTCGACGTCGGCGGCTTGGAGCCAGGTCGGCATTACTGGTACAGATTTCAGGCACCGCACGGAGAGCTCTCACCAGTAGGTCGAACGAAGACACTTGGTGCCGCCGTCGATCACATCCGGTTCGCCGTGGTCTCGTGCGCCAAATTCAACGCCGGTTTCTTCAACGGCTACGGCCGGATGGCGGAGCGCGACGACCTCGATTTCGTGCTCCACCTCGGCGACTACATCTACGAGGCCGGCGAGCAGCCGCAGGGCACGCAGACGCCGGGCGCCGACATCGGCCGTCCGTTCGAGCCGCTCAACGAATGCGTGACGCTCAGTGACTACCGGACGCGCTACGCGCAGTACCGCGCCGATCCGGACACGCAGGCCATGCACGCCGCGCATCCGCTTATCGCGACGCTTGACGACCACGAATTTGCCGACGGCGCGTGGCGCGGCGGGTCGGACCTGCATGACCCCGAGCGCGACGGGGCGTGGGCTGACCGCCAGGCCGCTGCCTTTCAGGCGCGGCGCGAGTGGTTGCCCATCCGGCTGCCCGATCCCGCCAATCCCCACCGCGTCTACCGCTCGGTTGCGTTCGGCGACCTGGCGGAAATGTTCATCATCGACACCCGCAGTGACCGCGACCAGCCTGTCCATGGTCCGGGCGCGGACGATCCCAAGCGCAGCCAGCTGGGCCATGTCCAGCGCGACTGGCTGTTCGACGGTTTGAAGGCATCACGAGCGAAGTGGCGGCTACTGGCCAACTCGTCGATCCTGGGTCGGACTTGGGCCCCGGACATCCCCAAGGAGCTGCACGACGCGCTGGCGTGGCTGAAGCTCATCCATGCGTCGGGCATTGGCCCCGACGCCGACCAGTGGGAGGGCTACCCGTACGAACGCACCCTGCTGATCGACCACCTGGCGCGCGAGAACACCGTCGTTCTCTCGGGCGACATCCATATCGGCATGGCGCTCCAGCTGCAGGACGAGCGCAAGCGAGGCAAATGGATCGCGCCAGAGTTCGTGACCGCCAGCCTCACATCGCAAAACCTCGACGACAAGGCGGGCTGGGGTTACCGGACAAAATCACCGCAGGTTGAGCGCGAGTTCGTCGCCGCGCTACCCAACGTTCTCTGGACCGAGATGGATAGCCATGGCTATCTGGTGGCGGATGTAACGCGCGATCGGCTGCGCGTCGAGTGGTGGTTCGTCGACACCGTCCTGGAGCGAACGGCCAACGAGCGCCTGGGCGCGTCGGCAGAGGTCACCGCGGGCAGCCCCGACATCGTCAACTACAACTTCCCCACGACCTGAACCGCGCTTTCTGGTCCCTCCGCGGCTACCCGCCGGCGGGCTGATTCGACAGACTCTCCCCAGCCAGGCGGAACGAGCCAAGGAGCAAGGTCGGCCAGGGGCGCCAGGACGAATAGGCGAGCGCGCGCTTCTGGATGGGGCACGACGAGCCAGCGCTTGTCCTGGCGGTTATGCGGGCGCTCGACGCGGATCTGATGGCGGCCGAAGATCAGCAGGTCCAGATCGATTTCGCGCGGACCCCAGCGCCGGCGGACCTTGCGCCCGATAGCCACTTCGAGCACTTTCAGGGCGGCCAGCAGTGCCAGCGCGCCGGTCTGCGGGTCTGGACCCAGCGGGACGTCCAGCGCGACGACGGCGTTCAGGAAATCGGGTTGGTCGGTCACCCCGACAGGCGCGGTTCGGTAAAGGCGCGAAACACCGAGGAGGCGCACGTGGGGCAGTGCCCCCAGGGCGCGCACGGCGTGGCGCAGGTTGGTGCGTTCGTCACCCACGTTCGCACCCAGACCGACATACGCCCGAACACGCTTAGCCATATTGATGGCTTCAAATCTAGACTCGGCGCGCAATGACCCGCCCGGCTGTGCTCATCTTTCACCGCCGCGCAACGGCCGGCGACCCAGCGTCGGTCCGATTCCTGGCTGATGTGCGCGGTGAGCTCGCGCGGCGGCAGGCAGAGTTGCTTGAGCGCGCCGGGGCCGCCACGGCGCAAATCGTTGACGAATGGCATGACGGGCGGACATTCGGAGAGGTCCTGGCGCGGCTCGCGCCGGGGCGCGGCGGACTGATTATTTTTGGTAGTGGCGCGGTGGCGCGGCTTGGACTCGCGGACGCTCGGCGGCTGGTCGCGGTCGCCTCGTCAGGCAAACGGCGGGCCGCGACGAACAACCGCTATTCATCGGACATCGTCGCTGTGGGTCGCGCGCTGATCCTGCGCGACCTGCCAGCGCTGCCGAGCGACAACCCGCTGCCGCGCTGGCTCGAGGACATTGCCGGGTACGGCGTGGAAGACCTACCGGGCCGGGACCGGCTGGCGCTCGACCTCGATACGCCGCTCGATGTGGCAGTCGCGGCGTTCGCCCCAGGCGCGCCACGCTGGTTGCGCGACGCCGCGGCCAGTGCCCGGGTCGCCGTACCGCGGCTCGAGGAGTTGCGCGCGGTGGTGCGCGATCCAGGCAAGGAGCTGCTCGTCTTCGGCCGCAGCGGGTCGCCCACGCTGGCGTGGCTTGAGCGCAATGTGCGCTGTCGCGTGCGCTTCCTCGCCGAGGAGCGCGGCATGCGCGCATCAAGCCCTCTGGCGATCGCCGGCTCCCTCGCAACGACGAACAGCGCGGTGCGCTCGACCCTGAGCATGCTGCTCCTCCAGCGCGGCCCCGCGGCTTTAGCCGAGATCGTCGCCAACCTGGCCGATGCCGCCCTGATCGACACGCGCGTCCTGCTCGCCGCGCGGCATGGTTCAGACGAGTCTCGCTGGCCTGCGCCGGCCGATCGCTATGCGAGTGACCTGCACGACTACAAAGCCGTCAAAGACAAGTGGCTCGCGCCGGTCACTCGGTCAGCGGCGACCGCGCAGCAACCAATTCTCCTGGGAGCCCACACCCTGGTCGGCCCCGGCGTTCGGATCCTCTTGGGTCGGACCCGGGAGCTGAGCACGCGCTGAAGTAGAATTAGCCCAAGCCGCGATCCACTCAACTCAGCCCAGAAACTCCACGATTTGCGGACCGCGGTGCGCTGATGAGGCAGTAATTGACAACCGCCCTGTGGTACGTGCTCGGGTTCGCTTTCGCGGGCATAACCTTCGTGCTTATCACGATCATTGCCGCGTGGCTGTTGAGCCATCGCAGCCGCGGCGACAAGCACAAGGGCATGCCGTATGAATCGGGCATCGATACGTACGGCTACACCTGGGGTCGAGTCGGGCTTTCGTTCTACATCTACGCGCTGCTGTTCGTCGCCTTCGACATTGAAGTCGTGTTCATCTATCTCTGGGCGATCGTTTTCCGTGACGTGCTGCTGGGCGGCTTCGTGGCGATGCTGCTGTTCGTGCTCATCCTGCTGGTCGGCCTGAGTTACGCCTGGCGTAAGGGAGTGTTGACGTGGAAGTAGCTGCCAAGACCGCCAAGACCGACTCTGCGGTCACCGTCGCTCCGGATGACGAGCTCGCCACGCCGATCGTGGTCGAGAACCATCTGTGGACGCCGGTCAACCCCAATGCCTACAACGGACTCCAGCCGCCGCAGATCACGCACCTGCGGGCGGAGGAGCATGCCGACAAGGGAGATACGGGCCGCTGGCGAGCACTCGACATCATCCCGACCAAGGCCGATTACGTCCTCGATCTCATCCGGCTCAATAGCCTGTGGCCGCTCACGTCGGGCCTGGCGTGCTGCGCGATCGAGATGATGTCCGCCGCAACACCGTGGAACGACATGGACCGGTTCAACATGTTCCCGTTCCGGGCGAGCCCGCGTCAGGCTGACGTCCTCATCGTCG
>JBDTVN010000056.1:0-8205 GCA_040007155.1 Chloroflexota bacterium | reverse complement strand
GCTGTCCAACCAGGCGGCCCTGGCGACGCTCGATGTTGGGTTCAATGTGCCGGCGACGCCAGAGGTCGCGCAGGCGTCCGAGGGCTGGGACCTTGGCAAGGAGATCGACTCGGCCCTGGCATCGCTCGTCCGAGTTGGCCAGAGCGTCGCAACCGCGCTGATCTGGCTCTTCATCGTGGCGTTGCCGGTGGTGCTGCCGATCCTGCTGATCCTGTGGATAGTCGCTCGGCTGTATCGCCGCTGGCAGCTCACCCACCCGGCGCTCGCCGTCGAAGCGAGTTCGACAGGTCCGTGGCCGCCATCCATGTGACCATGTAGCGCGAAGTCCGGCGCCCGTTTCTTGCGGGCGCCGGCGCTCACGCCGGAGAAGTGATGCGCTTCGCGCTGATGACCGAGCCGCAGCAGGGGCTCAGCTACCAGGAGATCCTTGATTTGGCGCGGGCCGCGGAGACCGCGGGCTTTGAAGCCTTCTTCCGATCCGACCACTACGCCAGCTTCCCCGGCGGCGCGGGACTGCCGACTACGGACGCTTGGGCGACGATCGCCGGGCTGGCGCGCGAGACGACGCGCATCAACCTCGGCGTTCTCGTATCGCCGGTGACGTTCCGCTCCCCGGGCAATCTTGCCAAGGTCATCGCGACTGCGGCCGAGATGAGCGACGGCCGAGTCGAGGTCGGTCTGGGCGCCGGCTGGAATGTGCCCGAGCATCACCAGCACGGGCTTGCGTTCCCTGACGGCAGGGAACGCTTCGACATGCTCCAGGAGCAGCTGGCCATCGTGCACGGCCTGTGGACCGAGCCGGACGGCTGGAGCTACGCCGGTAAACACTGGCAGGTGAGCGACGCGCTGTTCCGGCCACGACCCGTCGCTGCCGCAGGCCTCAAGCATCCCAACCTGATCGTTGGTGGCGAGGCGAAGCCGCGCATGGCGGCATTGGTCGCGCAGCACGCCGATGAGATCAACATCACCTCGGCCACGCCCGCCTCAGCGACGGCGGGTTACGCGCGGGTCGCGGATGCCTGCCGTGCGATCGGCCGCGACCCAGACAGCGTGACGCGGTCGGCGATGACCGGTGTGCTGGTCGGGCGCGATGAGTCTGAGGTCGCACGCCGGGCTGACGCGCTACTGACGAGCGTCAACAGCAGTGACGGGAACGACGCTCAGCAGTGGTTGGCCGAGCGACGTCGCCGCTGGGTCTTCGGCACCCCCGAACAGGCGCGCGCCCGCGTGGCCGAGTTGGCCGACGCGGGCGTCGAACGCGTGATGTTGCAGACCTTTCTGCCGCGCGACCGCGAGATGGTTGCGCTACTGGGCGAGATCTTCATTTCCTAACTCCGCAGCGACGCCTGGCGGCTGCTGCTGCGCGTCCTCCGCAGGCCCCCGCGAGCGGGTGCCTGCGTCGTACCTGCGGGGCTAAGGCGCCAGGCCGCCTCTTCTAGAACTCCGTCGGCGGGGCCGGGTCGCCCAATGGTGCGGTCTCGGCCTGAATGAGCGCGGCACTCTGAGCATTGTGGGCGGAGCGCAGCGGCAACTCGGGCATGAACAGGGCGACGACTGTGGCAATGATTGCCGCGCCGACGCCCAGCCAGAGCGAGTTGGCGATCGCGATTGACAGCGCCTCGTGGATGCCCGTCACGATGTTCCCGATGAACGGCTCGATCAACGCCTTGAACTGCTCGGGGACAGTGGCAAGGATGCGCGTGCCCATGTCACCAACACCGAACTGGTTGAGCTGGTCCGAGGCGTTGAAGTTGGTTGCGAACCCGCTGATGAGCTGTTGCGGCGCGCCCGCCTCGGTTAGCCGGGCATTCACCTGCAGCGGCGCTTCCGTGCGCAGGGTCGTCCCGAAGATCGTCCACGCCAGCGACAGGCCAATGGTGCCGCCAATCTGGCGGAAGAACGTCAGGTTGCTTGTCGCGACGCCGAGCTGGTTCCACGGCACCGCGTTCTGGACAATGATCGTGAAGACTGCGAATGACGGGCCAACGCCCAGGCCGGTCACGAATTGCCAGAACCAGAGGGTAGGCGGCGCGGTCTCCGCGCGCAGGTTGGTCATCAGCAACATACCGACGCTGAGCACGACCAGCGCGCCCACGGTCAGCCACTTGTAGCGGCCCGTTCGGCTGACGATCTGGCCCGACGCGATCGAGCTGATGATCAGACCTGCCAGAAGCGGCAGCAGCTGGTAGCCCGACGAGGTCGCGCTGGAGCCGTTGACCACCTGGTACCAGAGCGGCAGGAAGAGCACGGCGCCAAAGAAGCCGAAGCTGGCCAGGAAAGTCGCCGCGATCGAAATCGAATACGTGCGGTTGCGGAAGAGCTGCAGCGGGATGATCGGCTCAGCCGCGCGCGACTCGATCCAGAGGAAGAGGGCACCCAGCGCCAGGCCGAGGACGATGAGGCCGCCCACAAGCGGGTCAGTCCAGTCATGCTGCTGGGCGTTGGTGAGACCGATGAGGATCGGCACGAGTGCGGCCGTGAAGACGGCGACGCCCGCGTAGTCGATCTTGCGCGTCACTCCGGCCGTTCGCAGCGCTGGCAGAAGGCGCCAGATGATGAACAGCGCGACCGCGCCGACCGGGATGTTGACGTAGAAGACCCAGTGCCAGCTGATGTTGTCGGTGAGGAAGCCGCCCAGGGCGGGGCCGATCAAGGCGGATACGCCGAAGACGGCCCCGAATAGGCCCTGGTAACGACCGCGCTCGCGCGGCGTGAACAGGTCACCGATTACCGCCAGGGCGATCGGGAAGATCGCGCCTGCGCCCAGGCCCTGGATGCCGCGGAAGATGATCAGCTGGACGATGTCCTGACTGAGACCCGACAGAGCGGAACCGAGCAGGAAGAGGAACACTCCGAAAAGCAGGAGATTCTTCCGTCCGAATTGGTCGGAGAGCTTGCCGTAGATCGGCCCCGTGATGGTCGATGTCAGCAGGTAGATCGTGACGACCCAGGTGTACAGGTCGATGCCCTTGAGGTCGGTCAGGATCCTGGGCATCGCGGTGCCGACGATCGTCTGGTCGAGGGCCGATAGGAACAGCGCCAGCAGGATGCCGATGAGGATCTCTGTGCGGGCGCGGTGGTCGATCTGGACTGCCGGCTGGGCGCTCTCGGCGGCCTCTTCGGCGGTCACTGGGACGGTGGGTTCCATGATTAGGCGGAGGCTCCTTCGTTATCTAGTGCTTCGGCGTTGAGGCGAAGCGCGGCAAAGATCTGCAGGGCTTGTCCCTGCTGAGTGGGGTTGAGACGTGCCAAAAGTTCGGCCAGCGCGCGCCGCCGAACGGAATCGATCTCCTCGACCTGTGCCCGGCCGGCCGCAGTCGTGGAGACGGTAACCACGCGCCGGTCGTCGTCGTCGCGGCCGCGCTCGACCAGTCCATTTTCGACCATGCGGTCGATCAGTCCGGTCATGTTGGGCAACGAAACGTCGAGTGACTCGGCGAGACGGCTCATGGTCGACTGACCGTCGCTCATGAGCATGAAAAGGACGTGTAGCTGCGTCGAAGAAATTGCGCGCAGGCAGCCCTCATGGGCAACCGCGCGACGCTGGCGAGCAATCAGAGGTTCGAGTTGGTCGAGGATCTGCTCGACGAGATCGGGGGCAGCGACAGCCAAGGTTGGTTCAGTCCGTCTAAATAGTTAACGCAGCGTTCAGCATTATGGCGAGCAAGCCGCAGACCGTCAAATGAGCCAGCCACGCGTTCCGTCAATCGCTAGTCACCTGGTAACTGAACCGATGAGCGAACGGCTTCGCACAGCCCAGTTGACCCAGTTCAGACGCGATCTCAGTCACCCCGCGCATCAAATGGAGGCTGAAGGGCCGATTCTGCCACGGCGTCAACCTTCGGTGGACGGTTCAGTCACCGTATGAATAGCGCGCGACGCGAATGGCGGCACTGGTCAGCGGAGGCGGGCGGGGCGAGTTGGCGGCCAGTAGCGCAACCAGGCGCGGCCGATGACCTGCGCCGGCTCGAGCGGGCCGACGCGCTGGCCGGCGTGATCGGGGTTGTCGCTTCCCAAAAGGACGCGGCCGTTTGAGTCAATGTCGAGGACGCGCTTGACGACGAGCCGCTGACCGTCGTACGCGACGGCCAGATCGCCCAGCGCTGGCCGCACGTCAGGATCGACGAGCAGCCAGTCCCCGTCGCGCAAGGTTGGTTCCATCGAGTGTCCGGCCACGGCGACGCGATGTCGCCATGACCGGATGAGGCGGCGGATCAGGCTGAGGCGGCCTGCATGCGGGTCGCGCCCGGACCACCGGTCTCGCGCCACATCTGGTCGATCTTGTCGATCAGGTCGAGCAGCTTCTGCGCCTCGGCGAGGTCGAGCGAGCGCTTGACCAGGGATGCCTGCTTGGCGGCCTTCCAACAGGTCTCGTGGAGTGTCGGGAACTTCTCGACGTGCTCAGGCTTGAAGTAGTCGTGCCACATGACGTCGATGTGGTGCTTGGCCAGCTCAGCTCGTTCTTCCTTGACCGCGATGCAGCGCGTCCGGAACAACTCGTCGCTCGAGGCCGCGTACTTTTCCATGATGCGATAACACGACTCGGCCTCGATCCGTGCCTGCTGCGGGTCGTAAACGCCGCAGGGAATGTCGCAGTGGGCGTGGGCACTCGCGCTGGGGGCGAGCGCGCGCAGAAGTCGGTTCATGTAGGTCTTCTCCTTCGTGCTTGAGGCAACCATTCTGCGCCAGCAATGCGCGCGGCGCGTGCGCTAACGATTCGCCCCTAGGATTCACGGTCGTGCCAAACGAGCCGGTCGACCTCGCCGCCGCGCGCCGCCAGCTGATCTTCGATGGCCTGGGCCTGTTGGTTTCGATCATCGGCTTTGGGCTGGTCTATGGCCTTGCGGGCCGCGCGGCGGGCTTCTCGCCGATTGAGACCGGCGCGATGAGCCTGATCGTGTTTGCGGGCGCGTCGCAATTTGCAGCAGTGGGCTATATCGCGGCGAACTTCCCGTGGGCAGTGATCGTCCTGCTCACGGCGTTCATCAACTCGCGCCACTTCTTCTACTCGGCGGCTCTCGCGCCGTACCTGGCTGACCGACCACGCCCCGTGCGCGCACTGTTGGCGCACTTTTTGACCGACGAAGCCTTCGCGTTGTCGATAGCCCACTTCCGACGCATCGGCCGGGCCGATCTATTCGGCTACTTCTGGGCGGCAATCGTGGTCGTGTACGTGCCGTGGAATCTGGCGACGCTGGCCGGCGTGCTGATCGGCGGCGCCATTCCCGACCCGACCCGCCTGGGCCTTGACGTGATCTTCCCCGCGGCGATGGCTGGTTTGGCGGTGGGCCTGATCGACGGCCGGCGCGACCTTGTGGCGGCACTCAGCGGCGTGGTCATTGGCATTGCGGTCGGACTCGCGTTCGACCCTGCTGCGGGCATCATCGCGGGCGGCATGCTCGGCCCGGCGGTGGCCATGATTGCGGTGAGGGGATCGGCCCAATGAGCACTGCGCTGGTTTGGCTCGCGGCCTTGATGGGTGCGGTCACTTATCCCTGGCGGGCGATTCCCCTGCTTGCCCCGGGCCTCGATCGGCTGGCCCCGACCCTGCGCGAGTACCTCCGACTCGTCGGTCCAGCCATGCTCGCCACCCTCGCTGCGGTCAGCGTTGCCGTGGTGGTTGACGCCAACCGGGCACGCAGCCTGCACGTCGGCGCTGAGTGGCTGGCGGTCGCCGCCTGCGTCGTGATCGTGGCACTAAAACGCGGCCTGCTCCTGGGCCTGATCGTCGCCGCCGGTTCGCTCGCGTTACTGCGCGCTATGGGCTGGGCCTGATGTGCCCAGGGATCTGGTCGGGGCCTAGTGGCCGAAAAGCAGGCTCGGCAGTGCCAGGGCGATTGACAGCAGGGTGATCGCGACCGTGGCTCGTGCGCGGCCCAGGCGCGACAGCAGCACTGCTCCGCCGATCATCGGGGCGATTGAGCCCGCCAGCAGGGGTACGACGATCCACCAGTTGGGTGTGACGGTGTTAACCGCGTTCTGGGCGATGATGAAGCCGACGACCGCAGCGGCGGCCATGAAGATCCGCGCGACCAGCGAGGAGCCAACTGCCTGACGAGGATCAATTCTCGAGAGAATCAGCAGCGTCATCCCAATTGGGCCCCAGCCCGCGCCCGAAATGCCCGACGAGAACCCAGCGAGAAGGCCGATTCCCCCGACACGCGCCTGCGGTATGTCATCGGCTGATCGTGGTTGACCCAGGCCGCGCAGCCTGAGGGTGGCGAGCGCGATGACGCCGACGATGATGATCAAGGCGGCGATGACCCGGACGATTAGATCCTTGGGCAGGATCGCGGCAAACAGCGGCCCAACAAACGCGCCGATCACGCCGCCGATAACGAGCGGGAGCGCCACCGAGCGCGAGAAGTTGCCCATCTGATAGTGCGATCCGGCGGCAAGCGGCACGACCAGGACCTGGAGGCCAAGGGAGAGCGCGGCGACAAAGCGAGCATCCACTCCAAGCAACAGCAAGCCCGGGACGAGTACGCCGCCATAGACCCCGACCGAAGAGACGGCTATGCCCGCCGCCACCGACACCAGCGCGCTGAGCAAGATCAGTTGCCTTTCATCGGCTGGAGCGACGGTGAGCGTCGCCGCTATGGCGACGAAACTGATCATTGGCAATGCGATGCCCGCGAAAAGGGTGCGCTTGCTGACGCCCAGCTTGTCGGCCCACGCCTGGAGTCCGGATTGATCCGTCGCCGTCGCGGGGGTTTTGGCTGCGCTGGCTGAGGGCAGGCTTGTATCCGTCATAAGACTCGGTATACTATGGGGACTTCACTATTTTGACAATCCCTATGGTGTTAGTGGTGATTAAGCACAGATGATCCCCCTGGAGACGCAGCCCGACATCGTGGCGCGGGCCAATCTGACCCATCTCGACGCTTTGGAGGCTGAGTCGGTCTTCATCATGCGTGAGGTCGCAGCCGAGTTCGAGCGGCCGGTTCTACTCTTCAGCGGCGGCAAGGACTCGATCGTGATGTTGCGCCTGGCTGAGAAGGCCTTCCGACCCGCCAAGTTCCCATTTCCGGTCATGCACATCGACACCGGCCACAACTTTCCAGAGGTGCTCGAATACCGCGACCGCACCGTGGAGCGGCTGGGCGAGCGGCTGATCGTCGCGTCGGTCCAGGCGTCGATCGACACCGGCCGTGTCAAGGAGGAGCCGGGCAACCCGTCACGCAACCGGTTGCAAACGACGACCCTGCTCGACGCGATCCAGGAGCATCAATTCGATGCGGTTTTTGGCGGTGCGCGGCGCGACGAGGAGAAGGCACGGGCCAAGGAGCGGGTCTTCTCGCTGCGCGACGAGTTCGGTCAGTGGGAGCCCAAGAGCCAGCGGCCCGAGCTGTGGAGCCTCTACAACGGCAAGATTCGCAAGGGCCAGCACATGCGCGTCTTCCCTATCTCCAACTGGACCGAGATGGACGTGTGGCAGTACATCGAGCGCGAAGAGGTCGAGGTTCCGTCGATCTATTTCGCTCACAAGCGCGACGTCTTCCGGCGCGACAACATGTGGCTGTCGACGAGCGAGTTCCTGCCCAAGCGCGACGACGAAGAAGTGCAGAACATGACTGTTCGTTACCGCACTGTCGGTGACATGACGTGCACCGGCGCAGTCGACTCGCCCGCGTCAAACGTCCAGGACATCATCCTTGAGGTCGCAGCCGCGCGCATCACCGAGCGCGGCGCCACTCGCGCCGACGACGCGTTCAGCGAGACGGCGATGGAAGACCGCAAGCGCGAGGGGTATTTCTAGCAAACGGAGCGCACGGACCGCGGCATCAGCCGCGGGCCGGGCGCGTAGTGCGCAGCAGCGGCCCGAAGGCCGCCCTGCGGAGGTAAGCGAATTCATGGATCTTCTGCGGTTCTCCACGGCGGGATCGGTCGACGACGGCAAGTCGACTCTCATCGGGCGCCTGCTGTACGACTCGAAGGGCATCTTCGAGGACCAGCTCGCGGCAATTGAGCGCACCAGCCGCCGGCGCGGCTATCAGCAGGTCGACCTGGCGCTGCTCACCGACGGCCTCCGCGCCGAGCGCGAGCAGGGCATCACGATCGACGTCGCGTATCGCTATTTCGCGACGCCGCGGCGCAAATTCATCATTGCCGACACGCCCGGCCACGTTCAGTACACGCGCAACATGGTCACCGGCTCGTCGACGGCGGACCTCGCCATCGTGCTCATAGATGCGCGCAAGGGCG
>JBDTVN010000055.1:0-8206 GCA_040007155.1 Chloroflexota bacterium | reverse complement strand
CACCTACGCCGAGCGAGTCGCCGACACCTACGCCGAGCGAGTCGCCGACACCTACGCCGAGCGAGTCGCCGACACCTACACCGACCGAGTCGCCGACACCTACACCGACCGAGTCGCCATCAGCCACACCGACCGAGTCGCCATCAGCCACGCCGACCGAGTCGCCATCAGCCACACCGACCGCGTCGCCCACGGCGTCGCCGACCGCGTCGCCCACGGCGTCGCCGACCGCGTCGCCAACTGCTTCCCCGACAGCGTCGCCCACTCCGACTGCCACTCTTCCCGGCACGGGCGGCACACCAACCCCGACACCCACGCTGCCTGACACCAACTCCGGGCATGGTGTCCCTGGAGCACTCACCGATCCCACTGGCAGCGCCTTCCTGCTCGTCGTGGCCGGAAGCATCGCGGCGTTGATGTACCTGTTCATGGTGACTCGGAACAAACGTGAGGACCGCGCCGGAAGGCAGTAGAAGGCGCAGCTGCTGACGTCGGGCTGGTGCGATGATGCGCGGGTGACGACCCACGGAACTTCGAAGGTCGCGTCGATGCACGACGCGATCGCCGAATTCGTGCGTGACGGCGACGGCGTCGCCATCGAGGGTTTCACGCACCTGATCGGCTTCGCCGCCGGCCACGAGATCATTCGTCAGGCCCGGCGCGACTTGACCCTGTGCCGCCTCACGCCCGACCTGATCTACGACCAGATGGTTGCCGCCGGAGTAGCGAGCAAGCTCGTGTTCAGCTGGCTGGGCAACCCCGGCGTGGGCAGTCTGCATGAGATTCGTCGGTGGGCAGAGGCAACTCCGCGCAAGCTCGAGCTCGAGGAGTACAGCCACTTCGGCATGGTCTGCCGCTACACCGCGGGCGCGATGAACCTGCCCTTCTTCCCGCTGCGCTCTTACGAAGACACCGACCTGCCCAAAGCGAACCCCCTCATCCGACCGATCAAGTCGCCCTACTCCGACGAAGAGATCTACGCCGTCCCGCCATTGAATCCCAACGTGGCGATCATCCATGCGCAGCGCGCCGATGCGGCCGGCGACACCCAGGTGTGGGGCCTGCTCGGCTGCCAGAAGGAAGCGGCCTTCGCCGCCGATCGGGTGATCGTGGTCGTCGAAGAGCTGGTCGATGAGAGCGTCATCAGGGCCGACCCGAACCGGACCATCCTGCCCGGACTCGTGGTCGATGCGGTGGTGGTCGAGCCGTTCGGCGCCCATCCCTCCTACGCGCAGGGCTACTACGACCGCGATAACGCGTTCTATCTCGAATGGGATCGCATCTCGCGCGACGAAGAGTCGCTCCAGGCGTGGCTCAAGGAGTGGGTGTACGGACTTGCCGATCGACGCGAATACGTGGCCAAGCTGGGCGACGATCGGCTGATGGGTCTGCGGCCAACACCTGCGCCGAGCGGGTCGGTCGACTACGGCGAGTACAGGTGACCAGCTTCAGCGCGTCGGAGATGATGATCGTGGCCGCGGCGCGCGAGCTTGCCGATCAGCGCGTCTGCTTCGTCGGTGTCGGCTTGCCCAACATCGCGGTCAACCTCGCGAAGCGCACCGTCGCGCCCAATCTCGAGCTGGTTTACGAGGCCGGCGTGTTCGGTGCCCGTCCGGCCCGACTACCGCTGTCGATCGGTGATCCGACGATCGTCACCCACGCGACCGCCGTAACGAGCATGTTCGAGCTGTTCGGTTATTACCTGCAGGGCGGCTTGATCGATGTCGGCTTCTTAGGCGCGGCGCAGATCGATCGCCAGGGCAATCTCAATTCAACCGTGATCGGCGCCTATGACTCGCCCAAGACGCGCCTGCCCGGATCCGGCGGTGCGTGTGAGATCGCGCAGAACGCGAAGTCGATCTTCGTGATCATGCGCCAATCGCCGCGCTCATTTGTCGAGCGGCTGGACTTTCGCACCTCGGTTGGCACGCGGGTTCGCGTCGTCATCACCGACCTGGGGATGTATCGCCTGGTCGACGGCGAGTTGCAGCTCGACGCGTTGCACGAGGGCGTGACACTCGACCAGGTCAAGGGCGCGATGGGTTGGTCGCCGCGCGTCTCGACTTCGCTGGGCCGCACGACAGCGCCCACGGCGGCTGAATTGAGTCTGATCCGCGACGAGCTCGATCCCGGCGGCGTCTACACCAAGTGAGTGGCGCGCCCTAGCGGCGGCGCCGCGTCGACAGCATCACCAACAGGCCAATGACGATGATCGCGACCGGCCACAGGGCTCCGAGCTGCGGAATGTCGACGAGCTTGCCCGACAACTGCACGAAACCGATCAGCCCGAAGATGGCGGCGCCCCACAACGGCCAGGTGCTGCGCACGCCGCGCACATAGTCGAGCGCCCAGATCAGGACGAACGCGGCCGCGAGGGCCAAGGCGGTGAGCCCCGGGCCGTTGTAGACGTTGAGTTCGCGCGCGAAACCGGTCACGGCGAGCGCGAGCAGCAACAGTCCGGGAACGATCGCCCAGCGCGAGCGATTGAAGAGCCACGCCGCCAGGAACATGACCGCCAGTGCCGCCAGGACGAGCGTGCCGGCGCTGACGTTGGGCACGAAGTACTGGATGAGCAGGCCCGATCCGACGAGCACCAGCAGCAGTCCCAACCAGGGAAAGTTCCAACCCCGCTGCGTCCAGTTCCAGGCGGTGCCGGGGGTCACGTTGCGCGGTTCGTTCATCGGCTAATCATCGGCGGTCGAGGCCAATCGCACGGCCGACAGAAATGCACGGAACAGGGTCACCGGGTCACCGGCCGCGTAAGTGATGGCGCGGTCGTCCACCCGGTCGAAGCCCGGAATGGTGGCGGCTACGTCGGCCTGGCCCGCGTTCGCGAACTCGACGCGCAACGCGAGCGGCACTGTCAGCTCGAGGATCTTCATGTTTGAGCGGCCACTCACGGCGCGCTTGGCTCCGTCCTTGATCAATTCGCGCGCCTTTGTTGGGCTGAGCGAGTCGGCCGCCTGCCACGACACGCCGCGCTTGACAACGATGCGCTCCGCCCAGGGCAGCCAATCAGTCATGTCTTCAGCGAGCGCGTCATCGCCGCTGACCATGCCGACCGGCACGCCCAAAGAGCCCAGGTAGAGCCCGTTCATCGCCGCCTCTGTGACAGGCCGGCCGTTCACCATGGCGAGGGTGACGCGGCCGGTGTAGGTGTGAGCGATCGTGCCCCGCGGATGACCTGCGCGGGCGTGGTAGCCGACGAACAGCGCGACGTCGAACTTCCCGTCATTCGCGGCCTCGACCATGCTCCAAGGCTTCTTACCCTGGACGAGCCGCGCGCGCGGGTCGATCTCCTCGGGACTGAGGTTGTACATCTGGCCGTGGCTGTCATTGACCACTACCTCACTGGCGCCGCCATCGAACGCGCCAGCAATTGCCGCGTTGGCTTCGCCATTCATCAAGCGAACCGCCTCGGGATAGCCCAGGTCGCCACGGTTCGTGGGCTTGGCATGGCTGATGCCGGCCACGCCCTCCATATCGACTGAGATGTACACGCGCGTCACGGGCGAAGGATAAGGCGAAGGGCAGAGCGACCACGTGGATCGCTCCGCCGATTAGGGGCTGTGGACCGGCCCCTCGCGCGCAGGCGCTCCCAACCAGACCGAGCCGCTCCCAAAGTGCTCTGCCTTCCAAATTGGCGCTCTGGCCTTGAGCTCTTCGATCGCGTAGCGCGCGGCGTCGAAGGCCGCTGCGCGATGTGGCGCCGCGGCGGCAATGACGACGCTTGTCTGGCCGACATCCACTGATCCGGTGCGATGGATGATCGCCAGGCGGCGCACGCCGAAGCGCTGCTCGATCTCCAGGCCGATCGCGCGCAGCACGTCGAGCGCCATCTCCTCGAACGCCTCGTACTCGAGACTCGTCACGCTTTCGCCCTCGTGTTGCGCGGCAAGCGTTTCCTCGCCGGGCGCCGGAGTGCCCGGGGTGTCGCGCGTCTGACCCTGAAAGATGACCAGCGCCCCGTCACTTGCGCTAGGCACCGTGTTGCGCAGCTCGGCCAGCAGCGCGTCATCGAGGAGCGTCGAGCGGATCTCGACGCGCAACAGGCTGTCGTCGCTGCCGCCGGCAACAGGCGGAATGAGCACCAGCTCGTCGCCGTCCTCGAGGCGCGTGTCGGCGCTCGTGTATTCGCGGTTGCGCGCGAAGCGCACGATTTCACGCGACGGTGCGATCGCTGGCGCGAGCGTGACCAACGCCTGCCACGCATCTTCGATCGTGGCGCCATCCGCTAGCTCGAGCGATCGTTCGCGCCAACCAGCCTGCTGACGCAGGATCGCGAATAGCCGAACGTTGACCTTCATCTAAATGAGTAACCCGGTCGAGAGGTAGAGCGCGGCCGCGCCGATCGTGCCCGCCATAACCGCCGCGAGATTGATGTAGAGCAGACCTGTCGCCGACTCCATCGAGCGCGTCAGCGCCGTGCGCCACGCCATCGCGGTCAGGACGAGCGGGAAGAGCAGGCTGACGATCAGGCGCAGCACGACGAGCACCAGGTTGCCGCCACTGAACGCATCGAACGCGCCCTGGCCGGGACCGCCGCCGAGCGTCGTCCAGACGATGAACAAGAGCAGCTGAAGCCCGACCAATCCCAGCAGCAGCTTTGCCTGCAGCAGCAGTGGACGGTCGGAGATCTTGGGCGTCACGAGATACCAGTGGCCCAGGAGGATCGCCGCGAGGGAGCCACCCGTAACGAGTGACAGCATCACCAGTTGAACAAGCAGCGGCACGGCGTCAACGGCCGTCGGCGCCCAGCCGAACGCGGCCGCGCCAATGGTCAGGAGCGCGCTGCCAAGTCCGGCCAGGCCAAGGAGCTGCGCCGCCCGCGGTCGGCGCAGGAGCATGCCATACGCGACGGCCGCGACGACAAATAGCACCAGCCCGAGGGCGCGCAGGCTTGCCAGGGTCGGTGTTGGTTCGACGATGATCAAGTCGGGAGTCGGAGTCAGGCCGCCGTCGACCAGCCATGCCAGAAAAGCGACAACGGCGGCAGTCACAGCCGCGAAACGGAGGTAGCCGACTGTCGCGTCGGTCAGCTGCCGCGCCACGGCTGCGAACGCAAACGTGCCGAACGCCAAAGCGCTGAGCAATATCCACGCCACGTAGGGCAGGCTCTGTACGGCTTGCGGCATCAGCCTTTGTCGAGCGCCTCCAGGATCGGCACGCACTCTGCGATGGATTCGGTCGTGATCGGATCGAGCACGAGTTGGACATGGCTGATACCGGCCGCGGTGTACTGACGCAGGATCGCGGCCATCTCCTGGGGATTGGTCCCATCGTGGGGCGGTGTCGGCGTCGCGTATGACGAGCGTCGGCCCTTGCCGCCGGTCAGGTGGACCAGCACGGTAACGGTTCGCGCGATGTCTGCTGGGTCACGCCCGGCAACGCGCGCGGCCTCGTCGACCTGCGCTGCAAGAGGCGCTATGTTGTCGGGCGAGTTGCCGAACCTGTCGTGCCACTCGTTCCACATGTCGACGTGCGCTGCGGTAATGGCCAGCATCCGGGGCGAGGTCGAGCCGATCATCAGCGGCGGACCGTTGGGATGGCGCGCCGTTGCGCCGCGCGGCACCAGTTCGCAGTCGCGCGCCGTGTAGAACTTGCCCTCGAAATCGATCTGGCCATCGCGCAGCAGTGTGCGGATGATCGTGAACGCCTCTTCGAAGCGGCTCACACGCTGGTCATACGGGAAGCCATAGGCGGTGTAGTCGGGCTCGTTCCAACCCGCGCCCAATCCAAGGATCAGGCGGCCGCCGCTGATCTCGTCGACGGTCGCGGCCATCTTGGCCAGCATCGGCGGGCTGTGAAAGCTCGTGGATGCGACGAGTGATCCCAGCTCGACGCGCGTAGTCGCCTCGGCGAGTGCCGCAAGCGAGGTCCAGGCCTCCCACGGACCGACGTTGCCGCTATCCCTCCGGTATAGAAGGTGGTCACCAACCCAGAGCGAGTCGAAGCCAATGTCCTCCGCCGTGCGCGCCATCTGGCGCAGCTCGGGCCACGGAACGAGGCGCTCAACCTCAGGTAGTTGGACGCCTACTTTGAGCGGTCGGCTACTCACGCGGCCGAGTCTAGTTGGGTCCCACCGCGGGTGCGCTGAGCCGATCCCCGAAGGGCATGTTGCGCGACAGGACCATGCCACCTGCTTCGAGGGCGGCGAGATCGACCATCAGGAGATTGGGCTCGGGCATGGGTCGCGCCAACAGGTAGCCCTGGCCAGCCGCAATGCCCAGCTCGCGCACCATGCGCAGCTGTGAAGCAGTCTCCAGGCCCTCGGCGATTACGTATGCCTGCCAGCGCGCGGCCAGCTCGCGCAACGAGCGCAGGACTGCATGGGATGAGTCACGCTCCGTCCCATCCTGGACGAGCGACAGGTCGATCTTGACGATGTCAAAGCGCATTTGCGAGAGCAGGCGCAGGCCGGCGTTGCCCGCGCCGACATCATCGGCCGCGATGCGCAGGCCCAGACGCTGCAGCGCGCCCAGATTGGCTTGGAGGCGGCCGACATCCTCGACCTTCTCGCGCTCTGTAAGTTCGACGACGACACGATCGGGCGCGATCGAATAGCGGCCGAGCAGGGCCATGAGTGCATCAGCTGAGAAGTGCGGCGCCTCCACGGTCCGCGGCGAGACATTGATGGTCAGCATCTGCTCGACGGGCATGTGGCGCGCGCCGGCGATAACGGCGTGGAGGCACGCGAGGTCGAGTTCGACTGTTCGGCTCACCGCCTCGGCCGCGGTGAACATCGATCCGGGATCGGCAAAACCTGATTCGGCGGTTGGTCGGGACAGGCCTTCGAACCCGATCACCCGGCCGGTGGTCAGGTCGACTATAGGTTGGTAGACAGGTCGGATGAGTCGGTCGGTAACAACTTTCGCAATCGCAGCCGACAGCTCGTCGCTCGCTTCCTGGCTGGCCGCGCGATCGCGCGCGGGGTCGAACACATCGATCGAGGCGCGGCCGTGGCGCTTGCACCAATAGAGTGCAGCGTCAGCCTGGGCGTAGAGCTGGGCGCGCGTCGTGGCCAGCGTCGGGCAGGCCGAGACGCCGCCGCTGAACGGGATCTGCTGGCCGCCGTGACGCGGCTGCATGGCATGTTCCTGCAGGCGGCGCGCGAGCTGGCGCGCGCCGTCGACGTCGGTGTGCGGCATCAGGATGGCGAACTCGTCGCCACCGATGCGGAAGGCGCGGTCGGCGTAGCGCCCGGAATCGGCGATCAGCGCACCCATCGCGCGCAGCATGTCGTCGCCCGCCGCATGGCCGGCTGAGTCGTTGACCAGCTTGAGGTCGTCCACATCAATAAGGAGTAGGGCAACGGGCACGTTGTAGCGCTGGTACAACTCCAACTCGCGGTCGAGTTCCTCTTGGAAGGCGCGGTGGTTGCCCAGGCCAGTGAGCCCGTCGCGCAGTGAGTCCGCGCGCGCGACCTCGTACTTCATCTTGAGATCGGTGCGCGATTGCTCGAGCTCCTCGGCCGGCCGCAGAATCTGGCGCGACATCCACACCGTCAGCGCGATCAGGAGCAAGGTCAGCGCGACCATTGCGGCCAGGACGTACATGCCCTCGCCGTTGGGCATCGGCCGGAGCAGCGCGTTGATCAGCGCCATTGATATCGCCATCGGCACGATGGCCATCGTCAGCAGTGCCAGCCGGAGGCGCAGCCGGACCAGCCGTAATGGGCTTGGCGGAGATGGAGTGTCGTCGCGGTGGAGCGGCGAAGGGGGCACGAGGCGAAAGGCACCAGCTGGGGGGCGTTTGCACGCTAGGTATCCCAGAACCGTTGCCCGGCGCACATGGCCCGAATGTCACGGAGGGTCGGGACCCTCGCCTACAAGAAGCCTTCCGGCGGCCTCGTGTCTATCGCCAGCGCCGTCGCGCCCGGCGGGACTAGTGAGCGGAAGCTAGCGGTACTTCCCGGTTGACCAGACCCGCTCAAGATCGGCCGCTGCGCGGCCAGGCCGCCCGCGTCGAGATCTCTTGGCGGCTCCAACAAGAACAGTGCCGACGCCCATGAGCCCGATCGAGAGCATGGCCAGCGCGAAGCCCTGACCACCTTGCCCGCCCGATTGGCCAGGAAGCGTCGTCGCCGTATCGGGCAGCGTCGGCGTCGCCGATGGTGTGTCGCTCGGCGTTGGTGACGGTGTCGGTGACGGCGTCGGGCTCGGTGTCGGTGACGGCGTCGGGCTCGGTGTTGGTGACGGCGTCGGGC
>JBDTVN010000054.1:0-8455 GCA_040007155.1 Chloroflexota bacterium | reverse complement strand
GCGCACATGCTTTGGGAGCATGAGGTCGTGGGTTCGAATCCCACCGCCCCGACCATTTCGCCCGGCGAGCCGCATAATAGGGATGCCGTGAAACTCCAAATGCGTCTCCTCGCGATGTTCGTGCTGCCCGCCGTGATGACCCTTGGCACTGGCCCAGGTGCCAAGGTAGTGAGTGCCGCGTCGTCCGACAGTCTGGGTCTCAGCGCGACCTACAACGTGACTGCCAATCTGCAGTGGTCGACGCACCACATGAACGTGGTCAGCACCGCGCACGTCACCAACACGACGTCGGCGTCGGTCAGCGCCCTGACCTTCAACCTGGTGCCGGCGAAGATCGGCAAGATCGCGATGAACGGCGTGACAGTCAATGGCAGCTCGGCCTCCGCGAACCTGGACGACATGAACGTCATCGTTCACCTCAACAGCTCGCTCGCGCCCAACTCCAGCGCGGATGTGACGATCCGCTACGGCGCGCACTTCAACTCGACCAACCCCAACCGCAAGTGGCTGTTCGCAGAGCGGCATGACATCGTCACCGCGTATCGCTGGATCCCCTGGCTGAGCAATCGCTATGCGTTCAAGACGCCACTCTTTGGCGACGCGTTCACGACGCAGAATGCGAGCCGCGTTGAAGTGAGCATCACGGCCGACCGCGGCGGGCTGACCTATGCCGCGCCCGGAGCGCGACCCTCGATCAGTGGGAATACCGCGACATTTGTCGCTTACAACGTCCGCGACTTCAACTTCACCGCCAGCCCGGACTACCACCTCGGCACGGAAACCTACAAAGGCGTCCAGTTCGACTACTACACGATCGATCTGTCGCAGAGCGGTTTCGCCACGAACGCCAAGAAGGCATTCGACAAGTACGTCGGCTTCCTGGGAGCTTTCCCATACAGCCGCATGTTCGTCGCCGAGACGAGCCCGGGATTCGCCATGGAGTCGCCGCAGGGCTTCTGGATCCCGGACAGCTACAAGCCCGCGGACGTCTCGTTTGCCGTGCTCCACGAAGTCGGCCACATGTGGTTCTACTCGGCAGTCGGCAGCAACCAGGCGACCGAGCCATTCGCCGACGAGGCGCTGGTCGAGTACCTCACGCGCACGATGGCGGGCTTCCGCGGGTCGCATTGCGCCACGGCCAACCTGGACGGATCGGTCTACAGCTACACGTCCGCTTGCTACTACGACGTCATCTACATTCAGGGCTCGAACTACCTCAATGCCTACCGCAAGAAGGTCGGCGACTCGAACTTCTATGCCGGGCTACGCGCCTACTACCAGCAGTACAAGCTCAAGATGGGCGGCACCAAGCAGTTGCTGACCACGCTTGACGCGTACTCGGGAGGCAAGGGCGGCGGTCATCACGCGCGGTTCCCCACACTCTTCGGACCCGGAAGCTAACCTCCGCGGTCGGCCCGCGGGCCGTTGCTGCGCGCGAAGCCGGTCGTACCGGTCACTTTGATAGACATGTAGGGCTCACGCGCACGCTTCGATTCAGGCATTCTTCGAACGTGCCGAGGTGGAAGGGCGAGCCGTGTCGCCCATCGATCAGGTTGCTCCTGCTACCCCTGACGCTGCTCGCGTTGGCGGTGTTGATTCCCGTGCCCGTTGCGGCCGCCGCGGACGCGCCCAACAGTCTTGGCCTGTCCGCGACCTACGACGTCAATGCCAACATTCGCTGGAGCTCCGGACGCATGTCTGTGACGAGCACCGCGACCGTGACCAACACGACCGATGATCCCGTCGACGCGCTGACCTTCAACTTCATCCCGGCCAAGATCGGTCACCTCGCTCTGCGCGAAGTGCGTGTGGACGACGAGGGGGCAACGGCGCAGGTCGATGACGCCAATCTGATCGTCAACCTGCCGGTCGCGCTGGACCCGGGCAACCAGGCGAGTGTCGTGATCGTGTACGACGCGAGCTTCAACACCAATGGCCGCAAGAAGAAGTGGCTCTTCTCAGAGGTAAGCAATGTCGTCACGGCCTATCGCTGGATCCCTTGGCTGACGAAGCGGCACAGCTGGACGACGCCAAACTTCGGTGAGCCCTACGTCACCCAGACCGCCAGCGACGTGACGGTGACGCTGACCAGCGATCGCGCGGGCGTCAGGTACGCGACGACCGGCCAACAGACCGAGGTCAACGGCGCGAGCCAGACCTTCGTCGCCCACAACGTGCGCGACTTCAACTTCAGCGCCAGCCCCAAGTACAAGTACACAACCTTCGATCACAACGGTGCCACCTTCGGCATCTACACCCTGTCGCTGTCCGCTTCGACCCTGGGCAGCCTCGCGCGCACCGCGTTCGACACCTTCAGCGACAAGGTGGGCAACTACCCACACGAGACGCTCAACATCGCTGAGATCCCCGTCGGCGGCGGGATGGAGTCACCGGGCATGGTGTGGATACCCAGCAACGCAACAAGCGCGGCGCGCAAGCGCTACCTCGTGACCCACGAGATCGCGCACCAATGGTTCTACGGCGTCGTCGGCAACGATCAGGCGACCGATCCGTTCGCTGATGAGGCGCTCGCCGAATTCCTGACGAGGACGCTCATCGGCTTCCGCAACTCCAAGTGCCGTAATACGAACCTTGATGGCAGTGTCTACGACTACTCGTCCAAGTGCTACTACGAAGTGATCTACGTCCAGGGCGCCGACTACCTCGATGACTACCGCGACCGAGTCGGTAGCGACGAGTTCTGGGCCGGGTTGCGTGATTACTACGACCAGTACAAGTTCGGCCTGGGCGGCAACCTGGACCTGCTTCAGGCGCTCGATGGCGAGGCTGGTTCGAACGGTGGCGGCCACGAGGAACGCTTCCCGAGCCTCTACCCAAACGGCGGCTGAGAGCGTTTGACGGTCTGAAGGCGTCCACCTAGGATTTGAAATCCCGACTGAACCGGTCGGAAATGATTTCGGAGGGCGTCGGATGGATCTTGGCTCACTGATCGCCGGTCTCGTGACCGGTCTGCGCGAGGGCGTCGAAGCGGCGCTGATCGTGAGCATCATCCTGGCGTACCTCGCCAAGACTGGTAACCGACGCCACTTCACCAAGATCTGGATCGGCGCCGCCGTCGCAATCGCCCTAAGCCTCGCCGTTGGCATCGGGATCTTCGTCACCGTCGGTGAGTTCGAGGCGCCGTATGAGCAGCTCTTCGAGGCGAGCACGATGGTCCTCGCCACCGCGGTTCTCACTTGGATGCTCTTCTGGATGCGTCGGCAGGCACGCTCCGTACGCGGCGAGCTGCAGGCCGCGGTCGACCGCGTCCTGACCGAGGGCAACGCCTGGAGCCTCGCCGTGCTGGCCTTCAGCGCGGTAATCCGCGAAGGCGTCGAGACGTCGCTGTTCATGGTCGGCCAAGTCAATGCGGCGGCTGCCAACGGTCCCGGCGCGGAGCTCGCCGTTCTGCTGGGCGCATTGATCGGTCTCGCCATCGCGATCGCGATCGGCTGGATCATTTACACCGGCTCGCGGCGCATCAATTACGCCACTTTCTTCCGACTGACCGGCTTGGCGCTGGTCTTCATCGCTGCCGGCCTGCTGAGCCACGCGGTGCACGAGCTCATCGAGGTCGGCTGGATCACCGTTCTGACGGGCACCGTATTTGACATCAGCGCCATGCTGCCCGATGACGCCGGGATCGGCCTGTTCCTGCGCGCGCTCTTCGGCTATTCGGCTGCGCCCGAGGTGCTGACGGTCATCGTCTACCTCGCGTACCTCTTGCCCGTGCTCTACCTCTATCTCCGGCCGATGGCCGTCGCGCCGCCTGCCACGCAGCCGCAAACGCCCGCGCCCCAGGCCTAGGCGCAAACTCAGCGCAAGCCCGAGTTACGGCTCGCGTGCATGTGGCCGGTGCATCGGCGCCACACTAACCATCAACCGGTAGTCCTTTCGGCCTGCCCACAGCGGTACCATCGGTGACACCGCATAGAGGGACCAATCTCGCCCTCCCTCCGGCCACACCGGGCGAACTGCTTGTCCAGTTAGGTGCCAATCGACCAGCTCGCCCTGTTGTTCCTCGTCGTCATCGCGGCGAACGTGCTCGTGCTGCTCGCGTTGGCGTACGCATGGCGTGGGCGCCGCGGAAAGACTGAGTTCGACCGGCCACCCACGCAACCAGCGAATGAGGGTGCCGGTGATTCGCCGCGTCTGCTGAACGGCACCAGCGCGCTAGCGCCGCATGTCTACCAACGCGTCGTTCGCGTGGCGAGCCTCGTGTTCCTCGTCGCTGCGATGGTCGTCGTCCAGCTGACCGGCGCGGGCGCCGTGACGCTCGTCACCGTGTTCCTGGCGGTCGGCTTTGTCGCTGTCGTGCTCTTCCAGGAAGTACTGCCGCTGTCCGTGCTGGGCACATGGCGGTTGCCCATCGAGGCGGCCGCGGCGATTATCTTCCTGACGGTGCTGTTGGTTCTGACCGGCGGCCATGCCAGCCCGTTCTTCTTCGGCTACATCCTGCTGCTCGGCGCGTCGTCAATCTGGGCGTCGGGTTTGGCGCCGGCGATCTTGGCGTCCGCGACCAGCACCGCCTATGTGGTCGGCGTGATCGTGCCGCTCAATCCGCTGCCCAGCACCCCCGCCGACATAGGCCGGGTGGCCTTCAACCTGATCGCACTTGCGCTGGTGGCGTACGTCAGCGGCATCGTCGGCCGCGAGCAGCGTCGTGCCCGCGAGGAGGCGCTGCGGCTGTCGCGCTTCGATTCACTGACCGGTCTGCACAGCCGGGCCTACCTCCTCGCCGAGATCGAGCAGGAGATCCTGCGCGCTTCGCGCAGCGGCCGACCGTTCGCCCTGCTTATGTTCGACCTGGACGGGCTGAAGGCGGCGAACGATCGCTTTGGCCACGCGTCGGGCGACAGCCTGCTGCGTGCCGTGGCCGATACGCTGCGCGGCGACATCCGCATCACCGACGTTGCTGCGCGCTACGGCGGCGACGAGTTCGTCTTGCTTCTGCCTGAGACCGATCTGAATGGCGCGATGCTCGTGGCCGACAAGGTGCGCATTGATGTGGGTCGCCTCGCCTTGCCGCATGATGGGCTGGTCATCCGCACATCGGCGTCAATTGGTCTCGTCACGTTCCCCGACGACGGCCGCACCTCGACCGAGCTGATGCGCCGCGCCGACCTGGCGATGTACGAAGCCAAGCGACGCGGCCGCGATCAGGTCGTGCGCTTCGCGCGCGAGCTCAAACAGGTTGGTCCAGGTGCGCCCGCACTGGTTTCGAGCAACGGCCTGGCCGGTGAGGCAATGAGCGGTGTGCCGGCGCCGGCAGTTGTCATCGCCCCCGACGCCGAGCCCGTCATGGAGCACGCCGTGGGATCGCCCCGCGATCGCCTTGATGTGCCACCGGCGTGGCCCGGCCGCGCGCCGTGGGAGTCGACCGGCCAGTAAGGCTTTCGGTTGTAGCATCGCCGCGTGAGCGACGAGGGCCAGCGCGAGCAGGGGTTTGGCACACGCGCCCTGCGGGCAGCGACCAAAGCGCCACGCGTCGATCAGACGCCTGACGCGGTGCCGATCTACCAGTCAGTGACCTTCAGCGCTGATTCCGCCACAGAGCTGGCCGACGTCCTCGCCGACAAGGTCCCGGGCTACTCGTACTCGCGCATCGACAATCCCACGGCCACGGCGCTCGCCGACGCGCTGGCTGAAATCGAGGGCGCGCAGGCCGCGTATGTTTTTGCGAGCGGCATGGCCGCGATCCACGCATCGTTCGTGGCGCTGCTGGGCCAGGGCGATCACGTTGTCGCCGCGAAGCAGATCTATGGCAGCGTCCAGCACCTGCTGAGTGCCGTGCTGCCGCGCTTCGGGGTGGAGGTCACGTTCGTCGACGCGACCGATGCGGACGCGGTCGAGGCGGCGTTCAGGCCGAATACGAAGTTGCTCCATGTCGAAACCCTGGCGAACCCGACGATCATCGTGGCCGACCTGGCGACGCTCATTGAACGCGCCCACCGGCGCGGCATCACCGTCAGCGTCGACAACACCTTCGCGTCGCCCTGGCTGGTGCGCCCGGCTGAGCTGGGCGCAGACCTGGTGATCGAGGCGCTGACCAAATGGATCGGCGGCCACTCAGATGTGCTCGCCGGCGGTGTAAGCGGCCGCAAGGACCTCATCGGCGCCATCCGCAAGATCCAGATCGACACCGGCGGCACGCTCGCGCCGCAGAGCGCCTTCCTGGTGCTGCGCGGTATCGAGACGCTGCACGTCAGGATGGAACGGCACTCGTCGAACGCGCTCGCACTTGCCCGCCATCTCGAGCAGCACGGCATCACGAGCGTGCGTTATCCGGGTCTGCCGTCGCATCCGCAGTTCAGCGTCGCTCAACGCGAATTGCGCGCAGGCGGCGGGATGATGTGCTTCGACCTGGGCGATCGCGCGGCCGCCGAACGCTTCCTCGACGCGCTCACCCTGCCGCCGCGCACCGCTTCGCTGGGGAGCGTGCGCACGATCGCCGTTCACCCGCCGTCGAGCACGCACCGCCAGATGGACTCGGCTCAGCTGGCCATGGTCGGGATCCCTGAAGGACTCGTACGCGTCTCAGTCGGGCTCGAGGAAATCGATGACCTCATCGCTGATTTCGACCAGGCACTCGCTGCCGCCAGGACAGGCTCCGTGGCCGGAACTGGCGCGGCGGCAGGAATCGGGACATAGCCAGCACGACTCTCGGCGCCCCGCGCGCCGCACTCACGCTCAATCCGATCGCCCGGCTGGGCTGGTTCGCGTGGCATACCTTGACGAGCGTCAAGTTCGCGGTGCTGCAGATCAGCATCCTGGTCATCGCCGGCGTATTCGGCGCGCTCCTGCGCCAGGTGCCGTCGTTCGCGCTGCACGATCCGGGCGCTTACGCCGATCAGATGGCGCAGATCCACGCGGCATACGACCCGCTCAGCATCGTGGGCCTGAATGTCGGCCCGGCGATGGTCGACATCTTCGAGCGGCTGGGCCTCTTCCGTGTGTTTTCCGCGCCATGGTTCGTATTCCTGCTCACGTTGCTCGTCGTGAGCATCGTCGTGTGCACGCTCGATCGCCTGCCCGACCTGTGGCGCACGGCGCGCAACGTCCGCATCGTTCAGGCCGCGCCCTTCTTCGATCTGCGGCTCGACCATCGCGCCGCATACGTTGATGCCGGCACGGGCGGCGCGGACGCGCTCCGCCAGACGCTCAGGGGTGCGCGCTACAAAGTCCGCGAGGAAACAGCGTCAGACAAGAACAGCGCCACGCCCATCCTCCATCTGTACGGCGACAAGAACCAGTACATGAAGCTGGCCACGCTGTTCACTCACCTGGGCCTGATCCTGTTCCTGGCCGGCGCCGCGGTGACGACGGGCCTCGGTTTCGAGACCGTGGTGTTCCTGGGGGAGGGTCAGACCGCCCCCGTGCAGTCGGTCGGTACCCCCGACAACCTGCTGGTCAAGAACATCCATTTCGATGCTCCGACTCGGGCGGACGGTTCCTTCGCCGACTTCACCACCGACCTCGCGGTCTACCAAGACGGCACTGAAGTGGCGCGCAAGATCATTCGCGTCAACGACCCGCTCGAGGTCAATGGCTATGTTTTCCACCAGAACACGTTCGGGCCGGCCGAGAGCCTGTCGATCTGGGATCCAAACGGTCAGCTCGTGTGGGCCGGACCAGTGCTGCTTGACGGCGAGCTGGCGGGCTTGCCACAGGGCTTTCTGACCATCCCCGGATCGCAGCTTGGGTTGCTGGTCGTGCTCAACCGCGCAACAGACGGTACGGCGCTCCTCGCGCTGACCGGCATCGCGTCCGAAACTCTGTCGAACGGCAGCAACGTGTGCTTTCTGCAGGTCGTCGGCCTGGGCGCCACGACCACGCCGGGCCAGACGTGCGGCTACACGATCGGCTGGGCGCAGGCCAGCGCTTACACGGGCATGGTCATCAAGCGTGACCCGGGCCAGGGTTTCATCTGGATCGCCTATCTGTCGCTGATTTTGGGCCTCGCCCTGTCGTTCTACTTTCCGCGCCGCCGGGTCTGGGCGCGCTTGGACGGGGAGCGGCTCGAAATCGCCATGTCGGCTGATCGGTACGTCGACGTCGAGCGTGAGTTCGAGAAGATCAAAGAGGAATTGTCGGTGCGACTACGTAACCGGCCCGAGTCCCGATTGCAACCGACATCGCGCGCCGGCCGGCCGTAGACTCGAACCGAGCCGTGCGACGTCGGCTGCGAGCGTGCGCGGAACGACGGAGGGACTACCGACGATGGTCATGGAGCTGGGTCAGAAGAGCGCTGGCGCCGCCAACGGCAATTCAACTGATGGCGCCGCAAACGGCAACGGCCGGACTACGCCCCGCGCCGGCGGCGCCGGCGCGCCTGTGACTGGCAGCGGCATGACTCCGCGCCAGGTCGCCACGAGCGCAATCTCGAACACACGCGTCGAGTCGACCCAGGATTTCCTCGCGCACGCCGGCGCCGATATCTACGGCCAGTACGTGT
>JBDTVN010000053.1:0-8512 GCA_040007155.1 Chloroflexota bacterium | reverse complement strand
CCCCAATGCTTGACGCTTTCCTCGGCATGTTCTCGCACGACATCGGCATCGATCTCGGCACGGCCAACACGCTCGTCTACGTGAAGGACCGCGGCATCGTGATCAGCGAGCCGAGTGTCGTCGCGGTCGACCAGAAAACCCGCCGTGTGCTGGCGATAGGCGCTGAGGCGAAACGCATGCTCGGCCGCACACCGGCCAACATCGTCGCCATCCGGCCGCTGCGCGACGGCGTCATCAGCGACTTCGACGTGACCGAGCAGATGATCAAGTACTTCGTGTTCAAGGTGCACGACCGCATCGGCCTGATCAAACGGCCGCGCATGCTGATCGGCATCCCGAGCGGCGTGACCGAAGTCGAGAAGCGCGCGGTACGTGACGCGGCCATCAATGCCGGCGCGCGCTGGGCGCGACTCATCGAGGAGCCAATGGCCGCAGCGATCGGCGCCGGTTTGCCGGTCGCCGAGCCCACGGGTTCACTCATCGTTGATATCGGCGGTGGCACGACCGAAGTGGCTGTCATCTCGCTGGGCGGCATCGTGGTCTCGCGCAGCATCCGCATCGGTGGCGACGAGCTCGACCAGGACATCATTGCCTACGCCCGCCGCGAGTACAACCTGCTCCTCGGCGAGCGGACGGCCGAAGACGTCAAGATCGCAATTGGCTCCGCGTACCCGGGCGACTACGACGAGCAGCGCGTCACACTGCGCGGCCGCGACCTGCTGACGGGCCTGCCCCGCGCAGTCGAAATCACCGCCGAACAGCTGCGCGAGGCGATCGAACCGTCGGTCAGCCAGATCGTCGACACGATCAAGGACACGATCGAAGAGACACCGCCCGAGCTGGTGGCCGACATCATGGACCAGGGCATCGTCCTCGCCGGTGGCGGCGCGCTGCTGCAGGGCCTTGACCGCCGCGTCAGCGAAGCGACGCAGATGCCGGTCCACGTCGCTGACGACCCATTGACGTGTGTCGTGCGCGGCACCGGCAAGGCGCTCGAAGAGCTCGACACGATGGAACGCACGCTCGTTTCCGAAGCGTATTCGCACGCGCCGCGCTAGGCCGATCGGCAGCAACGGCGCATGTTGCTAAAGGCCCGCTCAGTCCGGCGCCAGATCGTCGTTTACGTCCTGCTCATCGCGTTCTCGATGTTGCTGCTCGCCTTCAGCAGCTCGCCGCCGGTCCTTCAACTCCGGAGAGGCGTCGGCTTTGCCATGGCGCCGATCCAGCAGACGCTGCATAACACGGCCCAGACCATCGGCAGCGTCTTCGGCAGCTTTGGCGAGATCGATCAGCTGCGCCAGCAGAACGAGGACCTGGCCCGGCAGCTGGCTCAGGTTCAGGCCGAGAACCAGGGACTGGCCAGCCTCAAGGCCCAGAACGACCTGCTGACGGCGCTGCTCGACGTCCATTCCTCATTTGACTACCAAACCGTCGCGGCCGAGGTGATAAGCAAGCGCATCACCGACCAGGAACGGAGCATCAGCCTCGATCGCGGCGAGGAGGTGGGCATCGAGCTCGACGATCCGGTGATTGGGCCGGGCGGTTCGCTGATCGGCCAGGTCGTGGAGGTCGGCGCCAACTACGCCCGTGTGCTGCTCATCACTGACACCCGGATCCACGTTGCGGGCCTGGTCGAATCGAGCCGCGCGGTGGGCTTGATCAGCGGCCACCTGGGTCAGCCGATGGACATGGAGAACATCCCCGCCGATGTCACAGTCAACGTGGGCGAATCGGTCGTCACGGCCGGTATCGAGCTTGCCCAAGGCATCCGCTCACCCTTCCCGAAGGGTCTGTTGGTCGGCACCATCGCCGGCGTCAGCCGTTCACCCGATCAGCTCTTCCAGACCGCGTTGGTGACTCCAGTCGCCGACCTCGATCGGCTTGAGTACGTCCTGGTGATCACCAACTACGAGGGCGGGCTGCCCGAGACATCGCCCTCGCCGACGCCGGAAGTTGCGCCGAGTCCCTAGGGTCTTGGCGTCTTCCTGGGTTTGGGCGTCGGCGTCGGCGGAGGCTGATGGCCGTAGCCCGGTATCAGCAACTCCCGCCCCTCCTGAATGCGGTTCGGGTTCGCGATGTTGTTGAGGGCGATGACGTCCTCGATTGTGACCCCGTAAATGGCCGCGATGTAGCTCAGGGACTCGCCCTGTTGCACGATGTGGACGAAGGGCGCCGGCTCCTGGGTCTGCGCCGGGGACGGGGTTGGCGTGTGGCGCGGCTGATCGGTACCCGTTGGAGAGGACGCGCTGGGCGCGGCTGAGTCGCCCGGGCCCGGTGTAGGCGTCCCTGCAACTCCGATTGGCGCAGGCACTGCGTGCATCGTCGCCACCACCCAGGCGAGGGCCAGACCCGCGCTGGCAGCAAGCACCAGGACGATGACGGCCGTGAGCGCCCAGGGCAGGGCCGCGCCGGCGCCGCTCTTTTGACGCTTCGGGCGCGACCGTTTCGGCTCGGGCTCAAGGTCGCCGTCGAGTGGCGGCGGCGGATCCGCTAGCCGAGGCGCGTCGGGAAATTGCGGTTGCGGGGGCTGATCGGCCACGCGCGCAGAGTAGCCAAGATGCGGCCGATTGGCGTCGCGACTGCCCTCCACCGCACCAGACGTCAGCACCGACCGCCAACGGTGCTGGTTTGGTCGGGACCATCTTGGTATGGCCGTACCAGGTGGCTATCGGGACGCTTCGCATGTGGGTTTGAAGGAGCCGGCGAACCTCAGCAGGCGTAACGCGCACGGCGTCGTTGCGGTCGCGGCGTTAGTCGCCGCCCTGCTCACGACGACCGGTCTCGCCGCACCTCCGAACGCTGCTGTGGCTAGCTCCGTGCGGCTCAAGGCGGTCATCATCGTCGGCCCGACGCACGACCTGACGGCGCAGAACCTCGACGACGGTGAGCAACTGGCGGAGGCCGCCGAGGGTTATGGCATGGATGTGCGCCGTGTCCTTTTCCCCAATGCCACGTGGGCCAATGTCCTCGCCAATGTCCAGGGCGCCAACCTCGTCATCTACCTGGGCCATGGCTATGGCTGGCCCAGCCCGTACCCGCCGTTCCGCGAGAAGTTCCAGAACGGCGTGGGCCTCGATCCGTACGCGGGCGCCTCGCGCAGCGATGTCGACTACCACGGTGGCAAGCAGATTCGCGATAACTGGCATCTCGCCCCGAACGCGGTCGTGTTCCTGGGCCATCTTTGCTACGCCGCCGGTCAAAGCGAGTCGGGCATGGGCGTGCCTGCCTGGAGCATTGCCCAGCAGAGGGTGGACAACATGGCCTCGGCCTATTTGTATGCCGGTGCCGGCGCAGTCTTTGCGTTTTCGCTTCAGTCATTCCAGAAAACGGTGCAGTTGCTGCTGACCACCGACCAGACCGTCGACCAGATATTCCGAACACCCGGAACCCAGTCGCACTCCTATTACGGCTGGATCGGCAGCGATCCACGCTATTTCGACTCCGTCCGGACCCCTGGGGCCCGCAACCTGATCGATCCGGACTTGAGCAGTGCCGCGGTGTACGAGCGCGCAGTCACGGGCAACCTGCTCATGACTGGCGGGCAGTGGCGCGGAGACGAAGCCGGCGCATGGAGCGCGCCGGCGTTCCAGAGCTCGCCGCCCACGCCGCAGGGCCTGGCGGTCAAGGCATACGCCGGGCGCGTCGTCAAGCTGACGTGGGAATCCGTCAGCGTGAACTACTTCGGTGGTGCGACCTACAACGTCTTCCGCAATGGCAAGGCGATCGCCAAAGTTGGTGGCGCCACCTCTTTTACCGATCGCCCGCCGAAAACCGGCATCTACCGCTACCAGGTGCGCGCGCTCGATCCAGTGCGCGCCAAGAGTCCACTCTCGACTCTGATGAGCGTTCAGGTGCTGCCCTAGTAGCGTCGTGCCGGTCCGCAAAGGCAAGCTCGACGCATCTCCCGGACGCTGCCTAGGTAGACTGCCAAACAGTGACGAGCGAGGCGCGTAGCGGCACGTGGGTCGTGCTGCCGACGTACAACGAGATCGAGAATCTGCCCCAGATCGCACCGGCGATTCTCGAAAAGCTCCCCGAAGCGACACTTCTCGTCGTAGACGATTCGTCGCCCGACGGCACGGGCGAACTTGCCAACCGCATGGCTCTCGAGAACCAGCGCGTCAAGGTCCTGCACCGCGCGTCCAAGCAGGGACTTGGCAAGGCATACACGGACGGCTTCCAGCATGCGCTCGATGGCGGCGCGGAAGTGCTGATCCAGATGGACGCGGACTGGTCGCACGACCCGGCGTATCTGCCAGGCATGGTGGCCGCGCTCCGGAACGGGGCGGATCTCGTCATCGGGTCGCGCTACGTCAAGGGCGGCGGCGTGCGCAACTGGGGCGTCCTGCGCCGCGTCGTGTCGCGCGGCGGCTCGATGTTCGCGCGCACCGTCCTGGGTTTGAACGCGCATGACCTGACCGGTGGCTTCAAGGCGTGGCGGCGCGCGACGCTCGCGGCCCTGCCCTGGTCGAGCCTTCATTCCGGGGGCTACGTCTTCCAGATTGAAACCACGTTCCGTGCGTCGCGCGCCGGGGCGCGCATCGTCGAGCTACCGATCGTCTTCGTGGATCGTCGATTGGGCGCGAGCAAGATGTCGCGCCGGATCATCTTCGAGGCGCTGCTCGTCGTCCTGCGCCTGCGTTGGGACGAGCTGCGCGGCCGCACGGCCAAGCCGGGGGCCTGAGCCAAGTCACAACAGGCGCACAGGCTGCGCAATCGCGCGCGGCGCGGTACGCTGGCGGGCCCATGAAACCTGACGACCAACCGAACATGCCTTCCGAGGACGACTCGGACGCGCCCGTCGACCTCGGCGACTCAAGCAAGGAGTTCGGTTTGGGCAACGCCGGCGCGCACTTGCGTGACGGCATGGACGCCAATGGCGACGTCCGCGCCGAGAACGTGACGCTCAGTCAGGGCGGAGCGCGCGACATCCAGGCGACGACAGTTTCGATCACGCAGGGTGGCGCAGCCCAGGTTCATGCCGATCAGATGAGCCTCAGCCAGGGCGGCGCGGCCATCGTCCACGCCGACAGCTTCACGCTCAACGATGGCGGCACCGCCTTCGCCGTGATGGCTGACCAGGCGACCGTCAACGAAGGCAGCAACGTGTTGCTCCTCATCGCTGGCGAGGTCAACGGTGACGCTCGCCCGCTGCTCGACTGGCGCTCCGCGCTGGCACTTGCAGGGGGACTCGTCATCGCCTGGCGCCTCATCCGGCGCATCGTCTAGGAGATCTGGAAGCCAAATGACTTTTCGTCCGCGACGCCAGAATCGACCGGGCATTGGTACTCGTGTGCGCCGGCTGTTTGAGGGTGAGGAGCGCCAGCAGGCGACCCTCACCGTCCTGTTCATCGGTGCCATTGTCCTCGTCGTCCTCGCCCTCGTCGGCGGGGTCGGGCTGTCCTGGTACAACGACAACCTACGCCCGTTGGCGCGCGTTGGCACGATCGAGATCCAGCCGCAGCTCCTGCGCGACCGGGTCGCTTTCGAGACGTGGCGCATCGCTCGCGATCAGGACCGCGTCACCGAGGCGCAGATCAACGGTGAGATCGACGCCGCGACCGCGTCCAGCCGCCAACAGGCGCTCGACCAGCAGTCACAGGCGCTCGCGACGACTGGCCTCGACGATTTGATCGACATCATCTTCCAGTCGGAGCTGGCTGGTCAGCAGGGCATTTCCGTTACCGACGCCCAGGTGACCGCGCTGCTCGACCAGGAAGTTACGGGCGTCGAGAAGCGCCACATGTGGGAGATCGTCGTCAAGCCCGTCGCGGCCGACCCGACCGCCGGCCCCACGCAGAGCGAACAGACCAAGGCACTCAACGACGCCACGGCGGCCCTGGCCGCGGTCACCGCTGGCACCGACTGGGCGACCGTCGCGGCCCAGTACAGCAACGGCGACAGCGCCCCGGCAGGTGGCGATTTGGGCCTCTCGACCGCCAACAAGATCACCGATCTTGAGTTCCAGAAGGAGCTCTTCGAACTGCCGCTCAACGGCACGACCGGCATCGTCAAGGGTGACGACGGCGCATATCGCATCGGCCGTGTTACCGAGATCGTCCCGGCCGGCGAGCAGGCCGGCCTGCGCGATCAGCTGTTCAGCCGCTTGTCCGAAGCGAGTGTGCGCCGGCTCCTGACGTATGAGTCGGGCGCCGGCCAGCTCCACGACAAGATCACCAACGATGCGCTCGCGGCCACGCCCGACCAGGCGCGCATCGCGGTCATCTACATCGAAGGCGATGTGAGTGCCGACCCGATTGCGGCCCAGGGCGAGATCGATTACAGCGAGATCGTTTTCGCGCCCAACGACGACCTCAATGCAGCCGCCGACCTCCCCGCTACGGATCCGGCATGGACCAAGGCGCTCCAGGACGCCCAGGCGGTCTACGACCAACTCAAGTCAATCTCCGATGCCGAGCAGCGCAAGACCAACTTCGCCGCACTCGCCAGCCAGTCAGACTCGGATACGTCCCAGGATGCCGGGTCGGTCGGCTTTGTGACGCGCGATCTGCCGCCAACCGCGGTTGGTGACGCGCTCTTCAATGGGACGTTCACGAGCGGCGATCTCGTTGGCCCGGGTCCGATCAAGGGCGACGACGGCTACTACGTGATCCTCTTCAACGAGCGCCGCGCGTCAGTTGAGGACCGCATCCAGGCGGTCAAGGACGCGCTTGCCGCGCCCGGCGCCGACTTCAACGAAGTGGCCAGCCGGCTGTCGGAAGGCCCGGAGAAGAAGGACGGCGGCGAGATCGGCTGGCTGACCAAGGATCAGCTCAGCTCAGACATCTCCGACAAGGTCTTCGCGCTTACGGTCGGTCAGGTGAGTGACCTGATCCCCTTGGGCGGCGGCCAGTACTTCGTTAAGCTCGAGGAGCGCGCCACTCGGCCGCTCGATCCCGACCAGATCCCGAACATTCGCGCCACTGCGTTCGACAACTGGTATTCCGACAAGAAGACCGCGGCCGAGGACGATGGCACCATCACCCGCGCCGACGGCCAGACGAGCGGCGGCAACCTCAACAACGGGCCGCTCCAGTAGGCTGAGCGCCTATGAATAGGCCGCTCAGCGAGGTGCTCGACGAGGTCGAGGCGCGCTTCGGGGTAACTGCCGCGGATGGTCTGCAGCTGTTGACGGCTGGGACCCTCGTGGCGCGCCCGTTCGATCCGGGCATGGCGCTGGTCATCGTCGGCGGCACAACCGGAAATGCGGCGCCAATTCCGGGCCGCGCTGCGCACGGCGCCTCTGCGGTGGCGATGCTCCGGGCGCTTTACCCAGCCGACCACCCGCTCGATCCGATTCCAGACGGCACGCCGGCCACGATTGGCACGATCACCGATGAGCAGCTGAGCACAGGGACATGGCTTGTGCCCGCGCTTGAGCCACTGGCCAACATTGCGAGCCCGCACGCGCTGCCCTGGTTGGTCGCGCGGCTGCGCGCACCGGACGGCTGCCCGTGGGATCGCGAACAGGATCACATGTCGTTGCGCAAGTTCCTGCTCGAAGAGACGTACGAGGTGTACGACGCGCTCGAGGGCGGCTCGACGCCGGAGCTTGCCGAAGAGCTGGGCGACCTCCTACTGCAGATCGTCCTGCACGCGCAGTACGGCGCCGAGGATGGCGTGTTCGACATGGCTGACATCCATCGCGCGGTCGTGGCCAAGATCGTGCGCCGCCACCCGCACGTCTTTGGCGATGCCGTGGCCGACACCGCCACGGACGTGCTCCGCAACTGGGAACAGATCAAGGCCGACGAGAGGAAAGGGCGCGACGTCAGCGATCCCGACATGCCGGCTGCCTTCGCCGGCCTCGCCCGCTCCTTGCCGGCACTTGCCTATGCGCAGGAGATGCAGGAGCGCGCAGCGTTGCTCGGCTATGACTGGGCAACGAACGAAGGGGTCTTGGACAAGGTCGTTGAGGAGGCGCGCGAGATTGCCGACGCGACGGACAATGACGCCCGTGAGGAAGAATTCGGCGACCTCGTTCTTGTGCTGGTCAACCTCGCGCGGCGATTGGGAATCGACGCAGAGGCCTCACTGCGCAAAGCAAGTGCCAAATTTGCCCGACGATTTGCAGGAGTGGAGAGAATGGCTTCCGCACGGGGTGTTGATCTCAAGTCGTTGACCTTGGCTGAGCTTGATCAGCTGTGGCAAGCCGTCAAGTCGGCGAGCTCGCCCGCAATCGCCGCAGCGACTCCTAAAGAATGAGCATTGGTGGTGGTCAGTTCCGGGCGGATGGTCGGTCGCCTTCGCAGTTGCGCAAAGTGAGCTTCAGCCTCGATGTCCAGAAGTGGGCCGAAGGCTCAGTGATCGTCGAGATGGGCGACACGCGCGTCCTGTGTGCCGCGACTGTCGAGGACCGCGTCCCGCCGCACCTGCGCGGCAAGGGCCAGGGCTGGGTCACTGCCGAGTACCAGATGCTGCCGCGCGCGACCGCTGAGCGGACGCAGCGCGAGGTCATCAAGGGGCGCCAGGGCGGGCGGACGATGGAGATCCAGCGACTGATCGGCCGGGC
>JBDTVN010000052.1:0-8634 GCA_040007155.1 Chloroflexota bacterium | reverse complement strand
TCGAACTCGGACTGCGCGCTGGCGTCGCCCTCGAGAACGCCCAGCTCTATCGAACCGCGAACGACCGGCGCGCCCAGCTCGACACTGTCCTCGCCGCGCTCGAGGAGGCGGTCATCGTCTACAGCGGCGCGGGCAACCTGCGCCTTGGCAACCGCGCCGCGGCGGGCGTCTTCGAGGGCACACTGCCCACGACGCTGACCGAGCTGTGGCAACGCCTCACGCCACAGAGCGGAGGTCCACCGGCGGAATCGAGCGCGGCCGACGAAGGCGTCGAAGTGCGCGCCGATGAGGGCACCCGTTGGTTCGAGCTGCGGCGGTACGGCGCGCCAGCAGAACCATTTCCTCAGGGCGCGGATGTGTCGGGCCAACCGACAGTCATCGTTTTGCGCGACGTAACCGCGGCACGCGCGGCCAGGGCTGCGCGCGAGGCATTCCTGGGCGTGCTGTCCCACGAATTGCGCACGCCCATCACCACTATTTACGGCGGCAGCCAGCTACTCGAACGCGGCATGGATGGGAAGCGCCGCAAGGAAGTCATGGGCGACATGCGCGCGGAGTCAGAACGGCTGGTGCGCCTCGTCGACGACCTGCTCGTGATGTCGCGCGTCGAACGCGACATGGTCGAGACGGGCGATGAGCCGGTGCTGCTGCAGCATCTGCTGGCGTCGATCGTGGCCGGCTCACCGGCGCGTTGGGGCGGTGCCCACATCAGCCTGCATGTGGGTCCGCGACTGCCCGCTGTACGCGGCGACAGCACGTACATCGAACAGGTCGTGCGCAACTTTCTGACGAACGCGCTGCGCTACGGCAAGGGCGCCGAAAAGGGCATTGAGATTCATGCCGAACAGGTAGACGACAACGTCGCTGTGCGCGTGCTTGACCGTGGCACGGGGCTCGCAGGCGAGAGCGAGGAAAAGCTGTTCGAGCTCTTCTATCGGAGCAATGCGGCGCGGGCGATCCCCGGCGGCGCGGGCATAGGCCTTTTCGTATCGCGCCACCTGGTCGAGGCGATGGGAGGGCGAATCTGGGCCACAGACCGACCGGACGGTGGCGCCGAATTCGGCTTCACGCTGCCGATCATCGACACCGACCCCGGCATCTAGCGTCGGGCGAAGGCGCGCTCAGCGCGCCCTCAGGCGATTAGCCCTCCGGAGCCTGGACTTGCTTGGCCAGTGACTTGATCTCAGCCATGCGCTCGCCCATCTTTTCGAGCTGATCACTCTCGAAAGCGCGACGCGTCGCCTCAAACATGTCGCTTTCCTCTTCCTCGATGTGGTGCTCGATGTTCTCCTTGGCGACCTTGAACTTCGCGCCCCACTTCTCGTCGGTAACCGGAGTGGCTGCGAGCTCCTCGAAGATCAGGTCGACGACGTGGTGCTCCTGGTAACCCTCGAGCGCCAGGTCGCGCGCCTTGGGATGCGCCTTGAGCGCTGGATAGAGGACTTCCTCTTCCATCCGCTCATGCGTGGTCAGGATTTCCTTGAGGCGCTCAAACAGCTCGGTGCGGGTCTTCTCGCCGCGCTCGGTCGTCTGTTCGCCTTCGGCCAGGAGCTTCTTGATTAGGGCGTGGTCTTCTTTCAGCAAAGTCAGTGCATTCATCGTGGCCGACCGTATCTGTCGGAGCCCTTACATCTCGTCGGTGGCCTGCTCCGGCCCGTTGCGTCGCTCTTGCAACGCGGTGCTGACTAACTGACCCCCGAAAGAGTTAGTCGATCTGCGCGACGTCGGGCATGTCATGCAGCCGCCAGACGGGCGTGCCCACGAGCCACAGGACGCCCGCCAGTGACGCGACCGTGACCAGCAGCAGGGTTTCGCGCACGCCGAGTACGCCACCCAGGTAGCCGCCGAGCAGGGCGCCAATGGGCCGGATGCCCATGTTGATGAAGCGGAACGCGCCGGTGACACGGCTGCGGATCCGGTCGGGGGTGCGCGCGGGGATGATCGCGCCGGCATTGATGTCGAGGATCATCACGCCAAAGCCGCCCACGAACTCCATCGTGAAGAGCGCAGCCAGGATGAGCGGCATAGGCCCACCCGCGAGCGGCACGAGGATGAGCGCGGCCGGAAAGATGATGAGGCCGAGTACGAAGGCCGGGCCTAGACCCAGACGCTTGCCGATGCGGCTGGCGGTCAGGGCACCAACGACCGCGCCAATTGCGCCGGCGCCCAGCGCCAGGCCGAGCACCCCGGGATCCACGTGGAGGTACGTCGTCACGTACAGGATGAACAGCGCTTGGAAACCGAAGTTGAAGAGGTTCAGCGTGGCCGCAGCGAGAACGGTGGGGCGCATGATCTCGTCGCGCAGGATGAAGCTCAGGCCGCTCGACAGTTGAGCGCGCAGGCTGCCCGGCTGGTGCTCGACCGGCGGCTCCTCCACGCTGACGCGCGTCAGGAAGAACGCCGACGCGATGAACGACAGCGCGTCAGTGAGCATTGCCATGGGCGCGCCCAGAAAATGGATCAACGCGCCGCCAATCGACGGTCCGGCCACGCCTGACAGGGAGCGGCTGCCGTTGAGGAGCGAGTTCGCCTGGACGTACTCGTCGCGCTTGGCCACGGCGACAAACAAGGTTGACCACGAGATGTCGAAGGCCACCGACAGCGTGCCCACCGCAAATGCCAGCACGAACAGGTGGGTCATCGACAGCCAGCCACCGATGAATGCGAGCGGGACCGTCGCGATCAGGGCTGCGCGCAACAGATCGACCGCGATCATCAATCGGCGGCGGTGATGCAGGCGGTCCAGCCAGACCCCGGCAGGCAGCGAGAAGAACAGGTGCGGCAGGAGCGATGCCGCGGTCAGCAGGCCCATTGCGGCTGGGTCGGCATGAAGCACGAGCACAGCGACGATCGGCAGCGCGAGGCCCGTGATCTGGTCGCCAAACACGCTGATCGTCTGGCCCAGCCAGAAGTTCCGGAACGGTGCTTGGCGGAGCAGCGCAGGCAGTGTCAGAGGCATTCGCGGGAAGGTATCAGCCGGCCGAAAGCGGGTGGCTTGGTAGAATGCGCGCCGTCACTGGCGAGTGGCCAAACGGTAAGGCACCTGCCTCTGGAGCAGGGGATTGAAGGTTCGAATCCTTCCTCGCCAGCCAACGCCTCGGTCTGCCGAGCTCTAGAGGACGGGCGTCGTCACATCCGGGATGCGATAGACCTTGCCGTCGTTCGCGCCGATCAACAATGCACCAGTGGCCGGTTCGATCTCGAGTGACTCGATCGACGGCACGCGCCACTGCGTAGCCGGCACGCCGGCCGCAGGTGCGGTGCCACCCCCAGCGGCGATTGTGAGGTTGCCCGAGGGATCCAAACGCATGACCATCTGGCCCTTGTCGCTGAAGAAGACCGGCACGTAGACGTTTCCCTGGGGGTCCAGGGCGACCGCGATGAGGCGCGTGGGCGCCACTTGGAGCCCGGTCAAATTGGCGTCGTAGGTCACGCTGCCGGCCCCGCTGCCAAGAACGGTCGTGATGATGCCGGTAGTCAGGTCAACTCGCCGAAGGTGCTCGTCGCCGTAGTCGGCGATGTACAGAACGGTGCCGGCCATATCCACCGCAACGCCCTCCGGGCTGGACAGTTCGGCGTCAGTCGCGAGGCCGCCGTCGCCACTGAATCCCTGTGTGCCGTTGCCGGCAATGGTGCTGATCTTGCCCGACTGGGCGTCGATGAAGCGCACCCGCTGGTTGGACGTGTCGGCGATGTACAAGTTGCCCGCGGCGTCACATGCAACGTCGTAGGGCTGCCAGAGGTACGCCTTTTTGGCGAGCCCGCCATCTCCACCAAAGGCCGCGTGGAACTCATTGCCGGCAACCGCTTTGTAGCCGCCATTGCCGTTCGTCGTAACCACCCGATACGAGCCGCGTTGGGCGACGTAAGGCACGCCATCCACCGTCACGCACATGCCCTGGCTGCCGAACTCGCCACTCACAGCGCGGTGCATGAGCCCGTCGGGCGTGACAGTCAACAACGTGCCCGAGTTGCTGTCGACGATCCAGATCGTTCCGTCAGGCGATACCGCCAGACCGGTTGGGTTCTGGAGGTGAGCATCCGTGGCATTTACGCCCTCCGCCGGGATCGTGGGTCCGCCGCCGGCTACGACCTCGACTAGCCCCCCGGCCGGCGCGCTGGGGCCCGGGCTGGGGCTGGGGCTGGGGCTGGGCGGAATCGTCAGTGTCGGGCTAGGGGTCAAGCTTGGCGCGATTGTCGGTGTTGGGGAGACTGCCGGCTGTGGCGAGGGCGATGCAGTTGGAACGACTGCCGATGCACCGGTGGCTGGAGCGGTGGTCGGTGGCGCGCTCGCAGTCGGCACGGTCCCAGCAGAAGGCGCGGGGCTGGCAGTCGGTGCAGCGCTGCCGCATGCAGCGGCGAGCGCGACGACGAGGAAGAGGGCCCCGACCCGAAGGCCCGCGAAAACTGGATTGCTCATCCACGAGAGACTAACCGGGCTGCTTGGGTGGGACCAGACCCGCACGAACGCAATCGGCGTGCACAGCGCGAAGCACGTGCCGATGCCCGGCGGCGGTTCTGCACCGCGCGACCGGAACAAAGACGGCACCTGGCGCAAGAAGCGAAGTGACGCAGGCAAGACGCGCAAGAAGAAGGCATCGACCGGCAGCCGCCGACGCCGCGTCTCGACTCCGGCACTTTCCGGCGGCGGCCACCTGATCCGTTTTTACGCCCTGACCGTGATTGAAGTGCGCAGGAACGTTAGGGTTCTCCCGAATTGAACGCTCGGGCGGATGGGCAGATAGTGACCGTGGTTCACGCTATCGGTCGCGCAGCGCGAGCCGGAATGGCCACGCGACAGGAGGGCTCAAGATGATCACTCGGTTACGATCCAAGGGATTTGGGGCACTCTTCGGGGCGGTGCTGCTGCTCTTCACCTTGGCGACGGTTGTGTCCGCCGGAAGCGCGAGTATCAACCCGTGGAACAACATCAACCGCGGCTGGGAGAGCGGCACCTTCTACGACGACAACCTCAGTGGTGCCGACACCAAGGTAACCTTCTTGGCCGCCTGCGACGACGGAGACAGTGGCACGTCCAATTCTCAGGAGTACGCCAGGTTGCAGCTCTGGCGCTTCGCCGGCTTCTTCCCGTGGGAAGACCGAGGGCTCATCCAACATACTTGCGGTAACGCCTCGAACGTCGTCTGGAATTGGGGCGCACAAGCTTCACCGGCCGAGCACTTCAAGTGGGCCGTGCCTGGGTTCAGTGGAAGTGGAGGCCCAACTAACAAGCTAAGCGTCCCATCGCCGGGCGTGACATATTCTTGGTGAATCAGGCCGCGAGAGGTAGCGCAAATCTGGGCTGCTCGCGCATTCGTGTTCGGCTTCAACCTGCTCGCGTTTGACCTCATAGCGCACCGATACCAACGCGGTGGGCCGCTCGTTCTAAGCGACTTCAGTTGGGAAATGCCGCCGGGTAGGTCCGTCTTGCTTGGTCCGAATGGGGCTGGAAAGACGACCCTACTTGCGATTGGTGCTGATGCACTAGCGCCGAACCGCGGCCGGGTTAGGCTTGGAGAGCTTGACCCGGCCCGGGGCGGTCAAAAGATCGCCTACCGCCGGGCCGTCGCGTGGATGCCACAGCGGGTACGCGCCATCCCAGGCATGACCTGCCGCGAGCAGGTCGCGTATGTCGGCTGGCTGAAGGGCCTGTCACGATCCGATGCCTGGACGCGAGCACAACGGGCACTCGAGATAGTCGACCTGACGGAGCGCGCCGACGCCACAGCCGCCCATCTGTCGGGCGGCCAGCTCCGTCGATTGGGTTTGGCCCAATGCCTTACCCACGATAGCAAGGTGCTCCTCCTGGACGAGCCAACGGCCGGCCTTGACCCCGAACAGCGGGCACGATTTCGCGACGTCCTGCTCGGTTTGCCGGATGTCCCGGTCATGGTGGCGACGCACCAGGTCGACGACCTCGCCGATTTATTCGACGCGGTCGCCGTGATGAATCACGGAAAGATCGTCTGGCAGGGATCACCGGCCGCCTTCTTGGCCCTCGCGCCACAGGCCTCAAAACACCCCGGAGAAGACGCTTTTCGGCTCGTGCTCGCACCGACATCGTCGCCGAGCTCCAGCGAGGGTGTTGCTGAGCGATGATCAGGATCCGCACCGCGATTCGCATGTATCCCGCCGTCTGGCTAGCGCCGATGCTGATCGTGCTTTGCATCTGGTATGCGCGCGCGATGGTCTTCCGATCTGACCCAGACCCGTACCTGCCCTCTCTGAGCGCACAACCTATGTCAACGCAGGGTCTCGTGGCGCCAATTCTCGCTGCCTTGGCAGCGTGGGAGAGCGCCAGGCTCCGGCGCGGCGGTATCTGGCAAATGTCGATCGTGCGCCGGCGGATCGCCGTGGTGGCGTGGCCGTTGGTGATCATCTGGGCTGTTGGCTTTGTGGCGGTTGCAAGCGGCGTCGTCGCCGTACTCGTTGCCAAAGGCTTTTTGATACCCGACCCACGCCCTCTGGCTGTCGCCGGGCTGGTGTTGGGCGCGCACACGCTGGCCGGGTTCGCCTTTGGGCTACTGCTACCTATCGTCGTTGCCGCGCCTGTTGCAATGGCCGTTTCGCTGCTCTGGCAGGTCATGCCACGGGCGATCGAACCTCTATGGACGCACCTTCTGACCAGCCAACAGCTTGAAACGTGCTGCGCCGTCGACACCGACATTGGCGTCGCTGCGCTGGCCGCACCTGCACTCGTTGCTCTTGGTGTGGCCGTGGCCGCGGCGATCGTGATCGCCGGCAAGCGGACTCCGGCCACGGCGGCGCTGACAGTGGCGGCTCTTGCGGCAGGCCTTGTCAGCGCCAGCGTTATTGCGTCAAGTGAGCCTCGTGGTGACGTGGGCGTAGCCCGCAACGAGGCGGTACTGCAATGCTCTGGGGCGGTACCCGAAGTCTGTCTCTGGCCCGAACATGCGTCGAGACTGTCCGAGGTCAGCGGGATTGTCCGAGCAGCGGCGACGGCGTGGACGGGGATTGGCGTACAAGTCCCAACGCGATTCGACGAGGCTTTTGCTGGGGCGGTTCGTCCCGGCACACTCCACTTCAGATTGTGGCTCGGAGCGTCGCGAGATCACGTCATCGATTCAATTTCGTACGAGATGGTTCCGGGATACATCGATTGCCCGGGCGCGTATATGGCAGCCGGGGCGTTCGATCCCCTCCGCGCTTGGTATGCGGCGACAGCCGGAATGTCGGCGGAGGCGCTGGGCGAAGAGTTCGGTTCTCTGCGCGCATACTCGGAAGACTTCGACATTGAGGTCTTGGCACTCGTCGACGACATCCGGAGCCAATCCCCGGATAGGCAGCGCGAATGGGTTGAGCGCAACACCTGGGCTTTGGGCGCGTGCGACCGATCGCCAGACTTGCGACCGGCGCATCCGTAAGCGCGCTAGGTGAGGTGAGGCTCTGGCTCAAGACCCGACGAGCGTCGCTTATAGCGGCGAGCGTGGCGGCCTCGGCTGCCCTCCTCGTCGCGGTGGGCGAGCTGGCCGTTTCGTTGCCAAGCTTCGGGTCATTGTCCGGGTTGTCAGTGCCGGTCGCGCTCCTGACGCCGGCCGTCGTTCTGCTCGTCCTGAGTTATGGGTTGGCCAATGGCGATGCGCACCTTGAAGCTGTCGCTGCCAGGCGTATCTGGCTGCTCGACAACCTCCTCGTCGTCTCGACAGTGACTTCAACGGCTGCACTCGGGCTACTTGCTCACGCGATGGGCCTGAGCCCACTTGGCACTGCAACTGCTCGCAATGCGATCGGGCTAGCTGGACTGATGCTGCTCGGCCGACACATGAGCCCTCGCGCCGGCGCGCTCCTACCTGTCATTTTTCTTGTCATCGTCACCGCCGTCGGCAGCAACCGCGACGGCACTGCCGAATGGTGGGCCTGGCCGGCGGCGTTGGCGGATGAGGCCAGTTCCTGGGCGATCGCTGGAGGGCTCGCCTTCGGCAGCCTATTGTTCACTAGTCGCGTTAGGCCAAGCCTAGACTTCAGTCACTCCTCGCCCAATGGATGAGGCTGTCTTTCCACTAGCGTATTGATACCGCCCGCGGCATCTGAGCGGGTCGCGCTGTTACTCCGAGAGCGCGCAGGCACGGGACTCCGGGTGAATGAACCGGGGCTGACTTTGGATCAGGGGATTGAAGGTTCGAATCCTTCCTCACGGCCAACTCCCGGGGCTCGCCCCTTCCCCACTGGTCACACGCCCACCGTGCCATTCGGCCCCCGATTCGGTCCTTAGTTCTCGTGCGTCCGACCGTGCCACAGCACGAAAGTGGACCCAGACAGCAGACGAGCCGTTGGGCTCGCACGTTTAGCTGCGAAGGGAGAACTCGAAATGACTGGCCGACTCACGAAGCTCGGTTTCGTCCTGGCACTCTTCGGCCTGGCGTTCGTCGCCGCCGGCGGTTATGCCTACATCAAGGTCAACGAGGGCCAGAACGCGTTGAACGCATTCAGCGCGGCGCAGGCCGTCAGCCTGACATACAACGATCAGGGCCAGCTGACTTCCAGTGGCACGACCGAGGATGCGCAGATCATCATGGATCGCCTGACCAAGGAGTGGGGCTACACGGTCAACCAAGCCGATTTGAACCCCAACGACCCAATCGTCAACACGGCGTCTGAGTACATGTTCCAGAT
>JBDTVN010000051.1:0-8797 GCA_040007155.1 Chloroflexota bacterium | reverse complement strand
GAGGCCCTCGTTCGGTGCAAGATCGCGCCCCACGAAGCGCTCGCGGCCTTCCGGCGCCAGCGTCGAAACCAGGATCGTGCCGCGTAGCGAGGTGGCGGCTACGGGCAGCGGCGCGGGCTGGTCGCCCAGGTTCAGACAGACAAGGAAGCGACCGCCATTTGGTTCGGCGTCCGTGCGCATGTAGGCGAGCGTCGAGCCGTTGCGGCCCAGGTCGCGCCAATCCCCGACGTTGAGCGCCGGCTCGGCGCGGCGCAGTTTCAGCAACGCCCGCACAAGTGTCAGCATCGACGCCGGGTCGTCGCGCTCAGTCGCGACGTCGACATCTGCCGGCTGGTCAAGCGGCAACCATGGCGTTCCCGTCGTGAACCCCGCCAATGCGGACGGGTCCCAGCGCATGGGTGTGCGGCAGCCGTCGCGCGTCTCGCCGCCGCGTAGGCCCTGCGGGTCGCGCCACATCGAGCGTGGCAGCTCGACTTCCTGCATGCCGATCTCGTCGCCGTAGTAGAGCGTCGGCGTACCGCGCAGCGTCAGCAGCAGCATCTGGGCGACGCGCGCCTGGGCCATGCCGATGCGGGTCACGACTCGGTGGCGGTCGTGGTTGCCCAGCACCCAGTTAGGCCAGGCCTTGGGCGGCATTGCCTGGTGATACGCGACCACGGCCGAGTTAACGGCGTCGGCCGTCCACTCCTTGAGCTCAAGCAACCCAAAGTTGAACGGCAGGTGCAATTCGTCCAACTCGGTGCCGTAGAACGTCACGAGCTCGGTCGGCGGCAGATAGATCTCGCCAATCAGCACCTTTTCGTCGAAGTCGTCGGCAACGGCGCGCAGCTCGCGCATGAGCGGGTGGATCTGTGGCTCGTCGCCCCAGGTCTTGTGCTCATCGGGATGGTCGGGCGTGGCCAGCTCCGGTCCTTTGGCGAGCAGGTTGACGACATCGACGCGAAAGCCATCCACGCCGCGCCTGAACCAGTAGCGCATCACGTCGAGCATCGCGACGCGAACCTGTGGGTTCGTCCAGTCGAGGTCGGGCTGCTCCTTCAGAAAGGAGTGGAAGTAGTACTGGCCGGTCTTTCTGTCCCACTCCCAGGCGCTGCCCAGGAAGAGGCTCTGGAAGTCGTTCGGTGGCCCGCCATCGGGCGCTGGGTCGCGCCAGATGTACCAATCGCGGTGAACAGCCGTGCGCGAGGATCGGGCGTCCAGAAACCACGGGTGTTGACTCGAGGTGTGGTTGGGCACGAAATCCAGGAGCAGGCGCATGCCGCGCCGATGCATATCGGCCAGCAGCTCGTCGAGGTCGTCGAGCGTTCCGAACAGCGGATCAACGTCACGGTAATCGGCCACGTCGTAGCCGAAATCGGCCATGGGCGAGCGGAAGATGGGCGAGATCCAGACGCCATCGATGCCCAGCCACTCGAGGTAATCGAGCCGCTGCTGGACGCCGCGCAGATCGCCAACGCCGTCACCGTTCGAATCCTGGAATGAGCGGGGATAGACCTGGTAGAGAGTGCCGCGTTGCCACCAATGGCCGCTCATGCTGGTTTCAGCAGACAGCCAGCTAGCGTGCCGGCCGAGAGATACGAGTCGTGCTCGGGCCGGTCGCGCCCTTCACTCGCGCGCCGCCTCGAACGCTATGGCGGTGACAACGCCGAAGGCCATGTGCGGCACGACGTCGCTTGCCCAGTCAGTTGCACTCCAATCGCGCGGCTCGGTCAGGCCCAATCGCGCGGCCGGGTAGTCGGACGCGGCCATCGCCGCCGCGCCAAGGGCGGCACCCGCGAGCCAGGCCGGCGGCCGCGGCAGGATCAGGCGCGCCATGCCGTACGCAACTCCGATTCCAATGCCATTGGCCATTCCGAGCAGTGCGCCGATCGCCTCGCTCCGGTTGGCGGACGCTCCCGAATCGGCGTCTCCCAGGTCGGCCGCCTCGTCCTCATCGTCGTCGCCGTCCGTGTCCGGCTCGAACTCGAGTGGCACGCCCAGCTGGTTAGCGAGCTTGCCGGCAACACGGGCAGGCATATCGCTTGCCGCGCGTCCCCGAAAGAGCATGTCGAGATAACTGGCAGCGTTGAGCGCCACGACGCCGACCGCGCCGGCGATTGCCCCAGCGATAATCCTGTTGGCCATTACCGATAGCGTAACCGCATGACCGCGGCTGACCATGCCCTTTTGAGCGTCGATGTTGCATTCGCGCCGCCGCTCGACCTGGTCGCCAGCTTGGCGCCGATGGGCCGGGCAGGGGACGACCTGATCGACCGATTCGACGGTTCCGTTGCCCTGCGCACGGTGCGGTTGGGGCCGACCGACCAGGTGGTGGCCTATGCCGCTGAGGTTTCCGGGCAATCCGACCTGCCGATCCTGACCATCCGGGTTGCTTCCGATCAGGAGTACTGGATTGCCGATGCCGCCGACGCCGTGCGGGCCACGCTGCTCACCGATCGCGCCGCGCTCGCTGACCTGGTCGCGGCCGACGAACCCGTCGCGCGTCTCGGGCGGCTCTATCCGGGGATTGTGCCGCTGCTCTACCGCGATCCGTTCAGCGCAATGATCCGCTCGATCAGCGCGCAGCAGGTCAATCTGTGCTGGGCGGCCACGGTCCGCGCGCGGCTGGCGCAGCGCTATGGCACGCGGCACATGGTGGGCGACCACGAAGTCTGGTCGCTCCATGCCGAGCCGCTCGCCAGTGCGCGGCTCGAGGATTTACGGGAGCTGCAGCTGACGACTGCCAAGGCGCGATCCGTGATCGAGGTTGCGCAGGCGGCGCAGGCCGGCGAGCTGCGGCTGTCAGACCTGGAGACACTCGACGATGAGGGGTTGATCGCCCACTTGTCCGGTTTGCGCGGCATCGGCCGCTGGAGTGCCGAGTGGTTCATCGCGCGAACCCTGGGCCGGCCGCGCGTCGTCGCTGGCGATCTCGGCGTGCGCAAGGCGATCGGCCGGCTATACGAAATGGCACAGATGCCGTCGGAACTCGAGGTCCGCCGCGCGACAGCCCATTGGGGAGCGGCAGCGGCACACGCCCAGGCCCTGGCACTGCACGACCTCGCCCAGCCCTAGGCGCACGCGCGCGAAGCGTCGCTAGGAGGCGTTCTCCATGGCGCTGATCTTGTCGACTCGACGCGCGTGGCGGCCACCTTGGAACTCGCCGCTCATGAAAGCCGCCACACAGGCCAGCGCCACTTCGCGGCCGATGATCCGGGCGCCCATGGCAAGCACGTTCGCGTCGTTGTGCTCGCGTCCGAGCAGCGCCGTCACGGGATCCGCCGCCTCAACGCAGCGAATGCCGCGGACCTTGTTGGCGACGATCTGCTCGCCCGTGCCACTGCCGCCCAGGACGATGCCGCGCTCACATTCCCCACTGGCTACCGCTCGGGCCGCCGGGGCGATGATGTCGGGATAGTCGACCGGCGTGGGGTCGTTCACCCCGAAGTCGACCACCTCATGACCGTTCGCCGCCAACCATTCGGCAATCGGCGCCTTCAGTGGCAGACCCGCATGATCGGTGGCAATCGCGACGCGCATCGCTAAAAGACTAGTCGGGCCGTTTGTGGCGCTGGTGGTCCTGCTCCTGGTCGGCTTCGGCGTGCTCTGGGCCCTTCGGGCTGACCAGCATCTCAACCCTGGCTTCCTCGGCTGCGGCAAACGCCTCGAGGATCCATTTGACGATCTGCTCGGTGTCATCAGTCATACGTAGAAGCTTCAGATCGTCCGGCGCGATCATCTTTTCCTCGGCCACCGGGTCAGCGAGCCACTCGAGCAGCCCCTGCCAGTATTTGGTGCCGTACAGGATCACCGGGAAGTGGTCGATCTTGCCCGTCTGGACTAGCGTCACCGACTCCATCAGCTCATCGAGCGTGCCGTAGCCGCCGGGGAAGATGACGAAGGCCTGCGCGTACTTGACGAACATCGTCTTGCGCGCGAAGAAGTAGCGGAAGTTGAGCACGAGGTTGCACCACTTGTTGACGTCCTGCTCGTGCGGCAGCTCGATCCCCAAGCCGACCGACACCCCGCCCGCCTTGGCCGCGCCCCGATTGGCCGCCTCCATGATCCCCGGCCCGCCACCGGTGATGACCGTGATGCCCTGTTTGGCGAGCTTGCCGGCCAGATCCTCAGCCGCGAGCGCGTAATGGTGGCTTTGGGCAGTGCGCGCGGAGCCAAAGATGCTCACCGCCGCACCGAGCTCGGCGAGCGAGTCGAAACCCTCGACGAACTCACCCATGATGCGCAGCGCCCGCCACGCATCGGTGTCGAGAAAATGCGTATCGGCGAAAGGCGCGCTGCGCAGGAGCTTGCGGTCCTCGGTCGGTTTGCCGTGCGTCCGACGCGCTTGGCTTACGGGCTCACCTTGGTCAGTCACGCGTTATCTCCACGGGTCGCAGAATAGACGCATGGCCATTGAAATCGATCCCGTATGTGGCATGGAAGTCGATGCAGAGAAGTCCCAGTTGAGCCTCGATCACGCGGGTCGGACGTACTGGTTCTGCTCACGCGGCTGCATGCTCGATTTCCAGGAGGACCCCGCCAAGTACACCGACCCGAACTACCAGCCCGAAGGCATGTAACGACCCCCGGGCTCCTGACACAGGGTGCCCGCAGTGGTGCGCGCACGCGACACCTCACCATCGCCCGTTGCGCCACGCTTGACATCGGCTCTATATTCCCGCCGATCCGTGTTGCCATAGGGAGGGAGCGCGGGGAGAGGGAAAACTCGTATTGGTCGGAGGCTTGTTCTCGGTGTACACGGATCGGACGATCACCTGCCTCGATTGTGGGCAGGAGTTCACTTTTACTGTGGGTGAGCAGGAGTTTTACGCACAGCGCGGCTTCACAGAGCCGCCCAAGCGGTGCCCGTCGGACCGCGCACTGCGCAAGTCGCAGCGCTCAGGTAGCGGCGCGCGTGATGGTGGCGATAGCTACGGCGGCGGGTCCTCGTCGTACGACGGTGGTTACTCGTCGTCTTTCGCGGGCGCGCCAGCAGGTTATTCAAGCGGCGGCGGTTACCGCGAGCGCCGGCCGCGCGAGCTGTTCGAGGCGGTTTGCGCCGACTGCGGCAAGACGGCGAGCGTGCCGTTCCGCCCGACCGGCAACAAGCCGGTCTACTGCAGCGACTGCTTCCAGAACCACCGCTAACTCTTTCGCGTCGTGACGGGCGCGCTTATCCACAGCGCGCCCCGTCGCCCCGATCAATCTCGCGTAAGCGCCTGATAAGTCGCGCTGCCTAGAGTCCGTTGTGGCCGGAATGACCCGACCAGGTCGGCCCGTCGCATAGGCATCGATCGGAGAGCCAATGTCCCTTAGTTTCACGCGTTCCCTTCAGCCTGTCCTGGTGATCGCATTGGTCATCGCTGCGGTAGCGCTGGCCGTCGCATTGGTGTTGCTGGCCGGTAGCCCGGCGGAGGAGCATCTCCTGGGCCCGTTTCGCTGGAATGGGACCGGCGCTGAGGTCGCCTAGAGTCAGCGCGTGACCCAGCGTGTCTCGCGCCTGCCCGTCGTATTTCTGAGCATGTTCATGGCGATCGCTATTGGCATCGTCCTGTACCTGGCGAGCGCCAATAATCAGCCGGTGGCTTCGCCTCCGATCGGTTCGCCGGGGACCGCCGCCGCGCCGCGGCCGGTCAACCTGATCATGCGCGATTACCACTTCGATCCGACGCCGCTGCACCTGTACGCCGGCGAGACGATCTCCCTGACAGTGGTCAATGCGGGCATGGTCGAGCACGAGCTCGTCCTGGGTGACTCGGCGGCCCAGAATGCGTGGGCCCAGGCTGACGCGGCTGCGACGCCACCCGCGCCATTTGCGACGGCTCCTCCCGCGAGCGCGCCCGCAGGCACCGGCGGCCTGCGCCTGATCCTTCCCTCGGGCGGCACGATGACCGCGACCTACGTCGTGCCTGACGAGTCGCTGATGTTGGCGTGCAACCTGCCCGGCCACCGTGAGCGGGGCATGATCGGCGAGGTCACGCTCGAGGTTCGCTAAGATGGGCGTCGACACCCCGCAGGAGATCGATCCTTGACTTACGTGATCGCTGAGCCGTGCATCGACGTCATCGATCAGTCGTGCGTGTCGGTCTGCCCGGTCGACTGCATCCACTTCGATCAGGGCACCGACCGGATGCTCTACATCGATCCTGATGAATGCATCGACTGCGGCGCGTGTGAACCCGAATGCCCGGTCAACGCGATCTTCCCCGAAGATTCGCTTCCCGCTGAGTCGGCGCAGTACACGGAGCTGAACGCGCGCTGGTTCAAGGACAAGGCGTCGGCGCGGGCAACCCTCGACGAGTGGAAACCGCCCGCCTAGATTTCAGGCGCGGCCGGTCAGTGCCGCGATGATCCGACCAAGACTCGGCCTCACTCCGTAGAGCAGCACCGTCGCGCGGAAGATTCGGCCCGCGCCGACTATCGCGATGCCCGCCACGATCAGCTGGCTGAGCAGCGACAGCCCGATCATGAGCCACGGTGGTGATGGCGAGATCGCCACGACCTCGAGGATGGCGCCCGGCGCGGTCAGCGGCAGCACGGTGAGCAGCCAGACGATGGGCGCGTTGGGATCGCGCAGGAAGAAGCTCACGAGAACCACAGGAATGATTGCCGGCAGCACGATGATGCTCGAGAGCTGCTGGCCTTCGCGCGATCCGGTGGCCAGCGCGCCGATCGCCGCGAATATGGCGCCGTACGTCAGGTAGCCCACGGCGTAGAGGACGACGGTCAATGCGAGCGCGACCGGGGCGATGGCTATGTGTACTGAGAGTTGCGCGTTGAGCAACGGCAGCCCGATCAGCACTGTCAGTAGCCAGATCACGATCTGCGTCAAGCCGGCCGCGCCCATGCCCAGGATCTTGCCCGCCATCAAAGGCAGCGCCGGGATCGAGCTCAGGACGATCTCGACGACGCGGTTCTCCTTCTCCTCGTTGACGCTCTGCAGGAGATAGCCGCTGGTGATGAAGATGCCGAGCACGAAAACCAGCGCGAAGATGTACGGCAGCAGGAAGCCAGCCGCCAATTCCGTGTCTGAGACTGGCGTCCCGTCGGGCGTCTGGGTCGCGAACGTGATCGGAGTCAGCAAGCTCCCGAGCGCCGAGTCGGGCAGCCCGGCCGCCCTGAGCTGAGCGACTCGTAGCAGCAACTCGACCTGCCCCTGGCCGCCGCTCGCAATCTCGAGCAGACTCGTCCGTGTCTGCGGCGCCTCAATGTGGATCACGTTGGGCGGCGTCGGCCAGCCAGTGGGGACCACGTAATAGCCCCTGATCGCGCCCGATGCCAGTTGCGCGTCCGCTGCCGCGCGATCAATCAGCCGGATGTCGGGTGTGAGTCGTGGATCTGCCTCGAGCACCAATGCCGATTCGTTGACCAGCGCTATGGGTCGGCCAGTCGAGTCGGTGGCCGTGCCCTGCGCGGCCGCGCTCGAGATGAACATGACCGCGGCCATGCCCACTGGCAAGAGCAGCGTGGCGATGATGAAGCCACGCCGCCGCACGGTGCGCAGGTAATCGCGCTGCGCCACGAGTAGGACGAGCCGGAGGAACGACGAATTCATGCGACTGCCTTGGCGCGATCGTCGCCGGCCACGGCGCGCACGAAAATCTCGGCAAGATTCGGTGCCTCGACCGCGAAGCGCTCGACCTCAGCCGGGGTGTCACCCAGCTCGCGGAACAGATCCTGGGCGGTCGCGCCGTCGCGCAGGAGGTAGCGCACTGACCCGTCGTAGCTTGTCGCCTGGCTGGCAGCTTTCAGGTGGTCCGTGTCGGTCGGAAGGTGCTTGCCGACAACTTCGACCGCGCCGTCAGAGAAGGCGCGGCGCACCTCATCGACCTTGCCGTAAAGCACGCGCCGGCCCGCGTTGATCAACAGGATCCGATCGCACAGAACCTGCGCGTCCTCCATGTCGTGGGTGCTCATGACAACGGCGGCGCCGCGCGCACGCTGCTCGATCAGCAAGTTCTTCAGAGTCGTGGCGTTAACTGGATCGAGACCTTGGAACGGCTCGTCGACGATCAGCAGATCGGGCGAGTTGATGATCGTGGCAATCAGCTGCGCCTTCTGGTGCATGCCGCGCGACAGCTCCCCGGCCTTCTTGGTCAGCGAGTCACCCAAGCCGTACTCGATCAGCAATTCCCTCGCCTTGGCCCGCGCCGCGCTCAACGAAAGGCCGCGCAACGCGCCGAAATAGGCGAGGGTGTCGAGCGCGGGGACGTCGCGATACAGGCCGCGGTCCTCCGGCAGGTAACCGGTCCGATCCTGGTGCTCGACGCCGGGCGTCTTGCCGAAGACGCGAATCTGGCCGCGGTCGGGCCGGATGATGTCGAGGATCATCCGCATCGTGGTCGTCTTGCCCGCGCCATTCGGTCCCAGGAAACCGAGCACCTCGCCGGGGCGGACGTCGAACGACAGGTCGGCTACGACATCGGTCGAGCCAAAGCGTTTCCAGATTCCGTCGACTACCACGGGAAGCGCGGACGCCTCTTGACTCACACACGCCAGCCTAGCGATTCCGCTGCAGAACCTATCCTGCAAGCCATGCGCATCGTGTCGCTCCTGCCGTCTGCGACCGAGATCGTGTACGCGCTTGGCCTGGGCGACGAGCTCGTCGGGCGAACGCACGAGTGCGACTACCCGGCCGAAGTGCTCGAAGTACCAGTAATGACCGCTGATGTTGGCGGGCAGCCCAACGCCACCAGCCGCGAAATCAATGATCGCGTCGCGCATTCCATCCACGGTGGGTCCTCGATCTACGCGCTCGACCTCGCGGCGCTCGACGCGGCCGACCCTGACCTCATCCTGACCCAGGAGCTGTGCAACC
>JBDTVN010000050.1:0-8835 GCA_040007155.1 Chloroflexota bacterium | reverse complement strand
CGGCGCAATCTGATCATCGATCGGCACCCCGAGCTCGCGCAGCTTGTCGATCATCAGCAGCAGTCGCGTCTTGCGCGAGTTGCGCTGACCCTCAAGCTTGGCCTCGAAGGCCGCGTCGTCGGCATCTACGCCGAAGCCCAGGATGTGCAGCTCGCCCTCCTCGAGCTCGACGCCGAGCTCGACGAGCGCCCGATCGGCCACACTGTTGATCTCCGTTGCTGCGATCAAGCGCGGTCCCAGCGGTATCGCGCCGCTCGCGATGTCGTCGCGCAACAAACGGTAACCGGCAAGCGTGTCGTGGTCGGAGAGCGCCGCGATCTGCAATCCGACAGCGGTCATGGCCCGGTAGAGGTCGGTCGGAGGAAGTAAGCCGTCCGATCGGTTGGAATGGGTGTGCAGGTCGACGTGGTTAGCCGGCCAACCCTCGAGAGGCGTCGGCTCCTCGAAGCGACTCTGGACCTCGCCGTAGCGGCTCATTCCTCAACCACTTCGCGGATCCGTTCGATGGCCGTGGCGCGCCCCGTGGCCGGGTCGATGTCGATCTGGATCGCATTGAAAATAACTGGGCCGCTGCCAACCTCGAAGCGCGTCGGGAGAGCGTTGATGAAGCGCGGCAGCACGGTCGCCGGCTCGAAGCCGATCACGCTGTTGAGCGGGCCGGTCATGCCTATGTCGCTGACGTACGCCGTGCCCTTGGGGAGCAGCCGATCATCGGCCGTGGCGACATGGGTGTGCGTCCCACACACCGCGCTGACGCGACCGTCGAGATAGATCCCGAACGCGTTCTTCTCACTCGTCAGCTCGCAATGGAAGTCGACGATCCGTGCCGGAGGTAGCTCGGCCGCACCCTGGTCGAGCAGTTCGTCCATCATCGTGAATGGGTTCTCGATCTGGGCCATGTAGGTCCGACCCTGAGCGTTGATGACGGCGACCTCCGTGCCGTCGTTTGCGTGGAACACGCCCCAACCACGTCCGGGCACGCCCTGCTCGCCATAGTTGAGCGGCCGGAGAATGCGCTCGTCGCGATCCAGTTCGGCGTAGATCTCTCTCTTGTCCCAGATGTGATTGCCGCTCGTGATCACGTCGACACCGGCGTCGAACAATGCCGCGGCCGTGGATGGAGTAAGGCCCATGCCGCCGGCCATGTTCTCGCCGTTAGCCGTGACGAGGTTGATCTCACGCTCGTCGCGCAGCTTCGCGAGGCGCTGCTCAACGGCTACGCGACCGGGCTTGCCGATCACGTCGCCGATCATCAGGACGCGCAGGGCGCCTTGGGTCCTCATAGCGCGACCGATTACTTCGCGTACTCCACGGCACGCGTCTCACGGATCACGGTCACCTTGATCTGGCCCGGATAAGTCATCGATTCTTCGATCTTGCGCACGATGTCGCGCGCCAGGTTGGTCGATGCCAGGTCGTCGATCTCCTCCGGCCGGACGAGGATGCGGACCTCGCGCCCCGCCTGGACGGCGAATGACTTTTCAACGCCGTCGAACGAGTTGGCGATGGCCTGCAGCTCCTCGAGCCGCTTGAGATACGTGTCGGCCGACTCTCCCCGGGCACCCGGACGCGACGCGCTGATCGCATCGGCGATCTGGACGATCGGCGCCTCGACGCAGGCGTACTCAACTTCCTGGTGATGCGCGGCGATCGCGTTGATCACCTTCATGGGCAGGTTGTGGCGTTGGGCGATCTGCGCGCCGATCTGCGCGTGCGGTCCCTCGACCTCGTGGTCGACCGCCTTGCCGATGTCGTGCAACAGGCCGCCCAGCTTGGCGATCTGGTTGTCCGCGCCGGTCTCCTGGGCGATGACCGCCGCGAGTCGGGCCGTCTCAATCGAGTGCTGGAGGACGTTCTGGCCGTAGCTCGTACGGAACTTGAGCCGGCCGAGCAGCTTGATGATCTCCGGCGGCAAGCCGGGCACGCCAACCTCGTACGCGGCCGCTTCGCCGGCCTGGCGCATGACCAGCTCGACTTCAGCCTTGGACTTGGCCACGACCTCTTCGATCCGGCCGGGATGGATGCGCCCGTCCTGGATCAGCTTGGTCAGGCTCAAACGTGCAATCTCGCGCCGGACCGGGTCGAAACCGCTGATCAGCACCGTCTCCGGCGTGTCGTCGATGATCAGGTCGATCCCAGTCGCCTGCTCCAGCGCGCGGATATTGCGCCCTTCGCGGCCGATGATGCGGCCCTTCATCTCATCACTCGGCAGGTGAACGGTCGTGACCGTCATCTCCGCCGTGTGGTCGACCATGACGCGCTGGATCGCCGTCACGAGGACGTCGCGCGCCTTGTCGTCGGCCTCTTCCTTGGCCCTGCGCTCGATGCTGCGCGCCAGGCGCACGGCATCGTGTTCGGCCTCAACGCGGACCTGCTCGAGCAGGACCTGTTTGGCGTCGTCCTGCGACATCTGGCTGACCTTCTCGAGCGCCGCGATCTGCTCCTCGCGGCCGCGTGCCAGCTCCGCGCGGGTCGTGTCGAACTCCTTTTCACGGCCCAGCAGCTTGCGATCGCGTTCCTCGAGCATGTCAGCCCGCTGGTCGAGTTGCTCATCGCGTTGCAGCAGGCGCCGTTCGAGGTTGGCAAGCTCGGCTCGCCGGGCGCGGGCGTCCTCTTCTCCCTCGCGCGCGAGCCGGACCTGTTCGTCCTTCGCCTGGAGGATGAGCTCCTTCTGCTGCGCCCTGGCCTCGGCAAGGATGCGCGCCGACTTGTCCTGTGCGGTCCGCACGGCCGTCGACGCCCACATGCTGCGGGCAAAGAAGCCGACGCCAAAACCGGCAACGATGGCGATTACGCCAACCACCGCCAGCACGACGGGATCGTTCATTTTTAGACCCTCCCGTCCGGTATCGACCGGAAGGATGTGTTCGCTTGATTAAGCATTTGCCGACCCGTGGGCACGAGCCGACCGTTCGAAATGCCCTCTCCTGCCGCTGGCCGGGCAACCCTGCCGTTGGCTCTGGAGACGACCCTTGTTTGCCGGTGGCGAAGCCTACGCCGGTTTCGGAATCTTCGTAATCGCTGCCCGCATGTGGAACCGACGACACTGATCCCGCGTTTGCACGAGAAACGTCGCAGGCTCTGGAGGAGGACCTTTATGCGCGCCCTTGCATGCGTGCTGGCGGCGACTGGACTCTTGGCTGGCGGCTGTGGCAGCCCGATCAGCACGCCCTCACCGACTCCCGCGCCGTCCCCTTCGCTGACATCCGCGCCGGCTCCTTCGCGAACGCTCGCGCCGAGCCCTTCCCAGACCAACGACATCCGAATTCAGATCGTGGGCGACGCACCGGTGCTGCGCGCGCCAGCCCTCGGCGACGGGCACTACGGCTACATCATGCCTGCCGCCTACTTCTCGGATGGCGCGGTGCGCCACGCGTACTTCGTTGGTTTCGCCGAAGCGCGCGGCGATCAGCAGGTTTTTCATGCCACGTCTGCCAACGGCCTCGATTGGACGATCGATCCGGCGGATCCGTTCGCCGACCTTGGCCTGGATCTGAGCCCACCAGGCCCGATACCTACCAGCGTCCTTGAGATCGACGGCCTGTGGACGATGTACATATGGGGAGTCCCCGCGCCTGAGTTCGATCAGTCGGCCATCTGGCGCGCGACTGCTTCCGATCCGGGCGGTCCATGGACCGCTGACACCGACGCCGCGCTGCGCCCTGGCGCCGCTGGCGAGTGGGACGATCGAGGTCTCGATTTCCCGGCCGTCGCCCCGGTGGCTGATGGCTACCTGATGCTCTACAGCGCCAGCGGCGGCACTCAGCCCAACATCGCCCGAATCGGGATGGCAACGTCCACTGACGGCGTCAACTGGCAGCGCGGCGCCGAACCTGTTGCCGAAAAGGGCGTGTGCCCCTTCGACACCCGCTACGTGGCCCAGCCGCGGATCCTGACCAGCGCCAACGAGCTCCGCGTCCTGTACGACACCGAGCGCCACGTGGCTGCGGCGGCTATCGGCCAGGACGGCGGCGACTGGCGCTGCCTGAGCAGTCAGCCGCTCCTGTCAGGCGACGACATTCCGCGCGGCCAGGGCATCCACACCGAGGCGGTGACCCGGACGGCGAGCGGTTTCAGCGTGCTCCTGGAGTCGCTCGTCGAGGGCGCCTCGGAGTTGTGGCTGGGCGAGGTCGTCGGGCTCGACTCGTTCCCGAACTAGTCGCTACGGTCGCGGACGCACCGGGCGCGGCGAGCGGCCGGGGTCGCGCGGCGTCTCCACCAGTTCCCATCGCGGTAGAGGCCGCGCGGCCGACACACCGTCGTCGGTCAGGATCTCGACGACTCGCTTGATCAGCCGCCGCAGTCGCTGACGCTCGACCTCGGACGCATCGCTCGGCAATTCCTTGAGTTGCCCCTCGATCAACGCGGCCGCTACCAGAGCGAACGGCGAATCGCGATCACGCCGGACGAGCACCTCGGCATCCTTGACGCCGGCGCCATCCAGCGCCTTGATGAGGTCGCGTACTTCATCGGCCTCGTGCGCTGGCAATCGGTCGATCCAGCTGACCACACGCGCGGGCCTGCGCGCGGATTTGGCGGTCGCCTTGTGCGCTGCACCTGGTCGTGACGTCCGCAGCAACGGCTTGATGTCACGCGACGCGGGAATTGACGCGCGTACATCGTCGAGCTTCGCAAAGGGGCCGTGGATCAGCTGCTGCCCGAACTCATTGGCCTGCTCGGTGTCGACGATGAACCAGCGCGCGTCCGACTTCTGGATCTCGAATCGGCCGTCGCCGGAGCGGTAGCCGCCAGGACCAGCGCGCACCAGATCGTCCGGACCGGGCGTCGGCTTCTCCTTCTTCGCCATCTGGCCGACAGAGTACCCGCTCGCCCCTGCCACTCCCTGCAGTGGTGCTGCGGATTACGTGTGCTTAGTTGCAGCTATGTAGCAGTCGGCCCACGGCCATTGCGGCGCGGTCGGGTCTGGTGTACCAACGTGCCCATCAGCCCGGCGGCGGTGCCCCCACCGGCCGGGGTGTCATAGAGGAGACTCGAAAATGCGTTCATTTGGAAACCGCTCCAGGGCGGCCTTTCTGACCGTCCTTGTAGGTCTGATAACGGCACTGCCCGTTGTGGCCGCCACGCCCACCGGTGGCGGCGTCGGGCCGTCAAACGGCTCGACGACGGCGTGGGACTTTGCCGCAGTTGGCCCCGGCGTTTCGTCAGGCGGCACGATCGAATTCGTGTGTCCGCCGGCCCTTTGCGACGCGTACACGCTGAATGTGTCACTGCCGTCGGCCGATTCGACCTTCTACACAACCCACATCGCGACCTTGACTCTCACCTACACCTGGAATAGCACAGGTCCCGACGACATGGACATCTTCGCTTTCGCGCCCGACGGCACGGAAAGCGGCCCCGGCTCGCCCGACGAGCAGAGCACAGGTGCGGGCCTAGAGGTCCTGACGATCTCGAACCCCCAGTCTGGCGCCTGGACAATCGAGTCCTTCGTCGGCGTATCCGACGAACCCACCGTGGCCCACACCATCGCCAAGCTGACGTACTCGACGGTCTCGGCGCCCACGCCCTTGCCGCGTGAGTTCGCCACGCCATTCTTCACTGAGGTGTCGCCTGGCGTTCATTACCAGACCGCCGACGCCATCGGGCGCGATAACGCGGGCGAGCCGTCAGTCGGTCTCGATTGGCGCCAAAGGAAGCCAGTCGCGATGTAGATGGCGGGGACCCAGGTCTCCAAGGTCACATTCAATTTCGCGAATAACCCGCCCACGGCCAATTGGACCGATGTAACCCCTGCCCAGCATCAGATGGCCAACGAGGACGCCATTCTCTTCACCGATCCGGCCACTCATCGCACAATTGCGACGGGCCTGCTTGTTGCCGGGTCCAACCAAACGTACAGCGACGATGACGGCGCGACCTGGAACCAGGGCACATTCCCGGTGCCGCATGGCCCTGACCACGAAACCGTTGGCGGCGGGCCATATGCGTTGCCCAAGCCGGCTGGAGCAGGCGCGTCCGGTTATCCCAACGCGGTCTACTACTGCTCGCAGAACATCGTCCAGGCAGCTGGCGCCTTCTGCGCGCGCAGCGACGATGGCGGCCAGACCTGGCAGCCCAGCGTCAATGTCTTCGGCGTAAACAGCATCTGCGGCGCGCTCCACGGCCATGTGAAGGTCGGCCCCGACGGATCCGTGTATGTCCCGCAGAACAACTGCACGCATCCCAACAGCACCTCTGGCCAGGGTGGCGCCGTGAGTCGGGACAACGGCCAGACCTGGTCGTATTTCAGCGTCCCAGGTACCACGGCCAGACCCGCCAACACCGGCACCGATCCGTCGATCGGGATCGGCGCAAAGAACGCCGTGTACGAAGGCTTCGAGGACGGCAACGGGCACCCGACCATCGCGGTCTCGCACGATCATGGGGCGACCTGGTCGACCCCCGTTGACGTCGGCCTCTCATTTGGCATCCAGAACTCCAAGTTCCCAGAGGTGGTCGCGGGCGACAACAATCGTGCCGCCTTTGCCTTCCTGGGCACGACCACCGCAGGCGACGATCAGTCGGCCACGTTTGCCGGCGTTTGGCACCTGTACGTCAGCGAGACGTTCGACGGCGGCAAGCACTGGGTAACGGTTGATGGCGCGCCGGGCAATGTGATCCAGCGCGGTTGTATCTGGAACGGCGGCGGCTCGAGCGCGTGCCGCAACCTGCTCGACTTCAACGACATTGGTGTGGACCACAGCGGTCGCGTCTACGTCGCCTTCACTGACGGCTGCAAGGACATCAATTTCAGCTACGCCTCTGTCGTAGGCGAGGTCGAGGGCACCCAGCACGGGCCTTCGAACTGCGAGAGCAACCCGAACTCGTACGCGGATACGGACAAGGTCAACTTCGATGGCCTGGTTACGCAGACATGTGGCGAAAGCCTGTATGAGCGGCATGACAAGGACTTCGCCGACTTCTGTCCGGCGCCGCGCGTGACGGAGGTCAGCCCGGCCAGCGGCTCGACGCACGTGCCGCGCACGATCACGCCGAGTGCCACGTTCGACGAGGCACCGACCACGACCTACTCGTTCAAGTTGATGACGCCGTCGGGGACCCTCGTTCCAGGGACGGTCGTGTGCGGACGTGAATGCCACAAGCTGACGTTCGTTCCCAATACACGCCTTGCCGCGAACACAACCTACACGGCAGTCGCGAAACTGGGCAATGCCCACGGAGTGGCCACAGCCACGTGGTCGTTCAAGACCGGGCCGTAGCCAAACGTTAGATCCTGCGTTTGACTGGGTGCCGGCCCGAAGGTCGGCACCCTTTTTGCCGCTGGCGCACTGCCGGTCGATTGGCCCTCAGGGTGCCCGTGTCGTGGGCGCGCGCCGCCGGCCACGAGAGACGAGGTTCGCCCCCAGTGCGCCGATTCCGAACAGTGCCAGGCCGACGACGGTGCCAGCCCCGTTGACGATCACATCGTCGATGTCCGCGGCACGGTAGCCGTGCCCCAGGTTGTTCGAGATCAGGAATTGAGTCACCTCGATGCTCGACGATAGAACGAGTCCGGCGACGATCACCAGGGGCCATGCCAAGCGTCGAAATGCCAGAGGCAACAGAATGCCGAGCGGCACGAAGGCAAGGAGGTTGCCCATAAGGTTCGCGAACACGAATGTGCCCGGGCCGTGACGAAGCGCCGGCCAAATCGTGGCGAACGGCCTCAGGTTCACGCGCACATTCGACTCGACATCGGCGCCGACCGGACGCAACGTGAGAAACGCGAGCACGACGAGATAGACGAGAAGCAGGGCCAGCGCGACTCGACTGATGCGTGTCATGTCTGCTCAAAGGACGATGCCACAAGTCGGCAAGTGTCGGGATCGAAGCCATTGCGGGCCAACAGGGCATACGCCTTTTCCCGACGCTTGCGTGGGTCGGGCTCGCCCTGAAGAGTGGCGCGCTTGCGTTGTAGAAGTGCGGTCGCGGCAGCTTCGTTGGGGTCGCCGCACTCCGCCGCGTCCAGTCGCTCGGCCATGACAACGTCAACGATTTGGCGCGACACGCCTTTCTGGCCGAGTTCCCGTCTGAGGGCCATGTCGCCGCGCGGCCTTGCCCGGTCGCGGCTCTCGACCCACGTGCGCGCGAATGTTTCGTCGTCGAGATAGCCGACTTCAGCGAACCGCTCAACGACCTCGTCGATCAACCCCTGCGGATATCCCAGATGGCGCAGCCTCCGGCGCGTCTCGTCGACCGACCTGGGCCGCACAGCTAGAAAGGCGGCGGCCGCCTCCACAACTGGCCCGGCCTCAGTGATCTCTCCCCTCGCCTCGCGCCGCGCCCTGACCGACTCCGGCGTACTCCGCTTTCTCGCCACGACCTAGCCGCTCGCGGGCCCGGGTCTAGGCTGCCTCAGGTGAGTCAGATGCAAGGCGGAGCCGAGACTCAGGAGCGAGCGGACTAGCGTGCGTGAGCGAATGAACGGAGGCGCCAACGCCGCAGCCGGCCACATCAGGCTGCCTCACTCTGCTTCCGAGATTCCTTCGACAGGAATGGTGATAGTCGCAACCTTGCCGCGAATTTCCGTTTCCAGCTTCTGCGCGACGTCCTGGTTGGCGCGCAGGAACTCCTTCGCCTGCTCGCGACCCTGGCCCAGGCGGAGGTCGCCATAGTTGAACCACGCGCCCGTCTTGCTGACGATGTCTGACGCCACGCCAACGTCGAGCAGGCCGCCCTCGCGGCTGATGCCTTCGCCGTACATGACGTCGAACTCAGCCACGCGGAAAGGCGCTGCGACCTTGTTCTTGACGACCTTGACCCGGACGCGCGACCCGATGGAGTCCGTGCCGCTCTTGATGGTCTCGATGCGCCGGATGTCGAGCCGGACGCTCG
>JBDTVN010000049.1:0-9063 GCA_040007155.1 Chloroflexota bacterium | reverse complement strand
GCTGCCATGAGCTGAAGATCGTCAACACCGTGTGCCCCGTCACGATCCGCCGGCAAGAGGACACCATGGCGCTGGCCGCCGCGGTCGACATGATGGTCGTGGTCGGTGGTCGTAACAGCGCCAACACCAAGGAGCTGACGCGTCTGTGCCAGATCGCCGACAAACCGGTCATCCAGATCGAGGGCGCCCCGGACCTGGCCGATGCGGCCGCCTTTGGCGCCGCGCGGGTGGTCGGTGTCACCGGCGGCACGTCGACACCCATTGAAGATCTAGAGGCCGTTGCCGAACGCGTCTTCGTGCTGGCTGGGACGGCTGACTCACAGGCGCGCGCCAAGGACCTCGCCCGAGCGGCACTGACCCAGGTGGCAGAGCCTGCCTATCGGAGCACTTCGCTCGACGAACACGGCCGCGAGAAGAAGCGCGCGTCGGTAGCCGGCGCGGCCTGAAATGGCGACTCGCCGCGCGCGGCGCACGACCCAGACCGTCGATCGCGAGGCAACCGCCGAAGGATTGCCGGTCGTGGCCATAGTCGGCCGACCCAACGTCGGCAAGAGCACGCTCTTCAATCGGATCGTCGGCGACCGCGTGGCGATCGTCGCGGACCGCGCGCGGACGACGCGCGACAGGCTGTACGACATCGCTGAGTGGAACGGCCGGCGCTTCGTGGTGGTCGACACGGGCGGCCTGGAGACTCGCCCTGGTGATCCCATCGAGGAGCGCGTCCAGGAACAGGCGCGCGTCGCCATCGCCGAGGCCGACGTCATCGTCTTTGTGGTCGATGCGGACACCGGTCTGACACCGGCCGATGAAGAGGCGAGCGCGTTGCTGCGGACGTCGAAAGCCCCGGTGCTGGTGGCGCCGAACAAAGCGGACAACGCCAACCGCGAAATCCAGGCGGCCGAGTTCCACGCCATGGGCTGGCCCGAGACGTACCCGATATCGGCGCTTCATGGCCGCGGCGTGGCCGATCTGCTCGACGTGATTGTCTGGTCTCTGCCCGCGGAGTCGGCCGATGAGGTCGAGCGCAAACGCGTCGAGGACGAGGCGGACCGCGACGACGCGGTGACCGACGGTGAGCCGGAAGAGGCAGCCTTTGCGATCGATGCCAGGCCGGTGCGCGTCGCGATCATCGGCCGGCCAAACGTCGGCAAGAGCTCGCTCCTCAACGCATTGCTCGGCCAGCCGCGGGCCATCGTCAGCGATATCCCGGGCACGACGCGCGACGCGATCGACACTGCGTTCGAATGGGCCGGCCGTGTTGTGCGCTTGATCGACACCGCCGGCATCCGGAAACGCGGCAAGGTCGCGTCAGGACCGGACACCGAGCGCTTCGCGACGCTGCGCGCTCTGCGCGCCGTGACACGCGCCGATGTCGCGGTCCTGGTCATCGACGCTGGCGACGGCATGACCTCGCAGGACGACCACGTCGCCGGTTACGCGCTCGATGAGGGCAGTGGTCTCGTGATCGCCATCAACAAGTGGGATCTCGTCGAGAAGGACGGGCGCACGTTCGACGAGTACGTCGCGCGGCTGCGCCGCCACGCGCCATTTCTGTCCAAGACCCCGATCCTGTCGATCAGCGCCATGACCGGGCAGCGCGTCGAGCGCGTCCTCGAGTCAGCGATCGAGATTGCCGCTGAGCGCCGTCGGCGCGTGCCCACCCCAGCGCTCAACGCCTGGTTGCGCGACGTGATCGCGCGGCGCCCACCCGCGACCGTCAAGGGCCGCCAGCCGCGTTTTTTCTACGCGACTCAAGCCGGCAGCACGCCGCCCACATTCGTGCTGTTTGCGAGCGACTCCAAGGGCGTGCACTTCTCATATCGGCGCTACCTGGACAACCAGCTGCGCGCCGCGTTCGGCTTCGAGGGCACGCCAATTCGCCTCGTCATCCGCGAGCGTGAACGTGACGAGTCACGGCGGCGCAGCCGCCCAGCCGCGCGGCGTCCGGCAGTCCGCGCGCGCCGCTAGGCCCGATTAGGCTTCCAACCCATGGACCGTCATCCAAGGCGTGCAGTTGTGGGCGCTGGCCAGTGGGGCACGACGCTCGCCCTGCATTTGGCGCGGAGCGGCCCAGTGACGCTCATTGCACGCGACGAGGAGCACGCGCGCCAGCTCAACGCCGAGCGACGCAACGCCCGCTACCTGCCTGAGATCACGCTGCCCGTAGAGATCGAGATCTCGGCCGACCCGGCCGCGCTCGCCGGCGCGAGTGATCTCGTGGTGTTCGCGGTGCCCTCAAAGGCGATGCGCACGACCGCGGAAAAAGTCCGCGGCAACATCGACGGCAACGCGGTTGTACTGAGCGTCGCCAAGGGCCTCGAACAGGGATCGCTCGACCGCATGACGCAGGTAATCGCCGACGTCCTGCCTGAGGCAAAAGGTCGGATCGGTGCCCTGTCCGGTCCCAACCTGGCGCTCGAGATCGCCCGCGGCCTGCCGGCCAGTGCGGTGATCGCGGCCGAGGACGAGGACGTCAGCCTGCGCGCGAGCGAGATGATCGGCACCAGGTCGTTCCGTGTCTACCGCAACCGCGATGTCACCGGCGTCGAGCTGTGTGGCGCACTCAAGAACGTGATTGCCATCGCCGCCGGCGCGGCCGAGCAACTGGGCTTCGGCGACAACGGCAAGGCCGGTCTGATCACGCGTGGCCTGGCCGAGATGACGCGCCTGGGCATGGCCGCTGGCGCGCATCCGGTCACGTTCGCGGGCCTCGCCGGACTGGGCGACGTGATCGCCACGTGCTACTCAGCGCTGTCGCGCAACCACGCGCTGGGCGTTGAGCTCGCCAAGGGTCGCAAGTGGCCGGAGATCGAGGGCACGCTCGCCGGTGTTGCCGAGGGCGCATATACAGTCGAGGCCGCGCTCGCCCTGGCCAACAAGCACGGCGTCGAGATGCCCATCGCCCAAGAGGTCCACAACGCCATCTATGAGGGCAAGAGCGTCCAGCGCTGCCTGATCGATTTGTTGTCGCGCGAGCAGAAGGACGAGCTCGCGGACGTCGAGCAGTGGGCCCGCCTGACGTAAGGCACGAAGTTGTCCACAGCGTGTAACGGACCTGCAATAACCGACTTCTCGCACCGGACCGCACCAGACCACAACAGCCTGCACCCGCCCCAGGTACCCCAGTCCCGGGCCGTCGCATTTGGTCCCGGTTGAGTGCACCACGCGCACCGCCTAACTTCTGACGCAAGAACTCCGCGCTGGGAAGGCAATCGGATAAGACCAAGTGGGGACCGCCGAGACGGAGCCGTGAGTCACGCGCCAGCGCGACTTGTCCGCCTCAGATAACTATCGGTCCCAGTCTCGCTCCGTTGGGTCGCGTAGCTCGCGTTCTGGCTGAACATCGTCGAGCCGCCGGCGTCGAGGCAGGTCTACCGATTGCCCCCAACCTCTCTCCCTCTTGTGCTCCAAGCCTCCGTTAGACTTGCCCGAGTCGGGGCGTAGCGCAGTCTGGTAGCGCACTTGAATGGGGTTCAAGAGGTCGAAGGTTCGAATCCTTTCGCCCCGACCAAGCTTTCCCGCACGAATTGTGGTCGTGCACGGTTCGAGGGTCGACAGTCACCCGCCAGGTACCCACGCCCGTACCCACGCGGCTTCCGTGTGTGGAGGCAGACATGCGATTAGTTGCGGGCGTTGCTGATCAGGTCTGGACGTACATCGCCTTTGCCACAGGCGGCTACGACGGTGTCACGAGAGCCGTTCAGGCTGCCGCCAATGGACGATCTGGCCGAGGCATGGGAGGATCTGCACGCCGCCACGCGGCCCGGCTGGTACGTTGGGCGTCCTGGGCAGCGCCACGGCGGTCAGTGGGAGCAGTACGCCTTCGATACGACGGAGAAGGCTCACATCGGCAAGCGATCACGCGAGTGGACGGCGGTCGGCCAGACTGAGGTCGAGCGCGTCCGCGAGATGGCGCGCTGCCTGCGCGACATCGGCGAAGGAGGCGTGCCCAAATGAACAGCGATTACGTTCCGTGTCCGTCGTGCCAGATCCCGGTGCCCCTGCGCGCTAGACGGTGCCCAACTTGCCAAACCGCCCTTTCGCGCTGTGAGGAGTGTGGAGGGTTGATCCCGCTCTCAGAGATGGTTTGTCGCTACTGCGGCACGGAGTACTACGACGACGAGATTGAGGATCGGCACCCCGAGGAGGAAACCGCGTGGAAGCCGACAGACACCCGCCTCGTCGATCTGTTCGCGTTGGTTACGGCCCCGATCGTGTTTTACGTGTTAGTGGGTACCGTCCTTGCAGCGTTTACTAGCGCCATTCTGTTGATCGTCCTCCTGGCATGGGTAGCCGTGTTCGGAACCATCGGTGCCTTGATTGCCCCTCGAAAGGGCTTGATCCCTCGCGATGGCTTCTTAGTCGCCGGCACGCTCGGCATCTTCGGCGTCGCCTACTTAGCACTCAAAGAGGACATATGAACTGTCCACCCCGACTCAGGCAGGCGTCGTGCGCGGGTTTGCCGGTCTCTGGCGATCCATCGGGGCTGGTCGAGTGCCGCGCTAGAGGCGGGCTACGAGTTCCCTGCGCTTTTCCTCGTACTCATCCGGCGTCAGAAGGCCAGCGTCACGCAACTCGGCGAGTTGCCTGAGTTGGTCAGCGGTGTCTGGGAGTGGCGCGCTCTGCGCCGGGCCCATCCCCCCGCCGGCCATCTGTGACTCCACGTATTGCCTGATCCAATCCACTGTCTCGGCTTGTGCGCCTATACGGAAGTGAACCGTGTTCTCGTCTTTGGTGCTGGCAAGCAGCCCTTTCTTGATGTCAACTCCGCCTGAAACGACGAACTTGATCCAGCCATTCGTAAGCATTCCAGCGCGCTTCACTAGGACGCTGCCGATCTGACTGAAGTAGATGTCCTTCTCGCCAGAGAAGAATCCAGTACTCATCTTCGCAATCACGCCCTTGCGTCGGATGCGGACCTTGTTCGGATAGACCTCAATCTGACCGCCGACGCCGTTGAGTACTGCAACAGGCTTCTCGTCCACCCTCTACCTCACGCTCCCATCGCGCCTGAGCCGCCAGTATGCCCGCCTTTGGTCACGGTGTCGTTAACACCGAGTCCGCGAAATGGTGCGGTGCCTGAGAGAGATCGGCGCGGGAGGGTGCCCCGGTGAACACAAGTCACCAGGGGTTCGCGGGCCTGCCGAAGCAGCGGCTACCAAATGTCCTATTCCCGGCTGGGACCCGCTTACCGCATAATGTCTCTGTGCCCGACCAGCCCAGCGACGGGGCATTCCCCGATGTTTTCAGCGACAGCATCTCCGTAGCGGCCGGCCCCTACGGATTTACGCTGAGTTTTCTGCTGACCGATCCGTTGCGCCCAGTCGCCGAAGGCGATTTGCCTGGCAGAGTTGTCGCCCGCGTTAGATTGAGTCGCGAACTGGTCGATGCGCTCGTCACAATTCTTAGCCGATCGGTGAAGAACATCCCCTCGCCTCAGCTGTCGTTCCCGGACAACGAGCAAAAGGATAAGGAAGGGTGAGCATGGCGCTGGCGCTTGGCCCCCAACTCCGATCGTCGGCGTCTGCGACGCGTCAGAGTCGAGAAGATGTATATGTAGGACCCGCCGGGTCGGCGCGGTCGAACGCTGAACACTCCGACCAGGTCGAGTGGTATCTGCTCGCGTCGCTGCTTGTTGAGGTGCGTTGGGAGAGCGGGCAGTACGTTGCGATCGAGGACTCTACGGGTCTGTTCGGGGAAGGTGACAATCAACGCGACGCAATCGCCGACCTGCGGTCAACGTTGCAGGATCACTTGCGCGACCTTCAGGCCCAGGCCGGGCTTGCTGTGCACCTTCAGGCCCAACTCGAGAGGCTCTCGACAGTCCTTCCCAGGTGAAGTTCTTGGAGCTCGAGGGCACCGTGCGCCGCAAACTCGACGCGGCAGCGCGCGAGAGCGGCGACCGCATCCTGAGTGTCCATTGCGCCTGCGGCGTGCTGCTGGGCAAGACCAAGGTCTCGCGTAAGCCAAACGAGCAGATCGGCCCAGGTATTGCAGCTCGGATACCGCAACAGCTCGGTATTACCAAGCAACTTTGGGTCGACATCTACTCCTGTCACAAAGGGAGGGCCGAATACATCGCGGCCCACGGACACGCCTCTCACTAGGCCTTCCGACACCGGTTCGTCGGGATAACTTGACAGTGGCAGAAGCGCCACTGGAAGACTTACGTCGTCGTGTCTGACAACTCTCGCCGAGGGTGTCCAACGGGCTGTACCCACGTCCGTACCCCCAAGGCGGTAACGCCCATCGCGATTGGCTGGACGCAATGAACCGCTTGGACGCTCCAGCGCGACGGCCGAACGGGGCGCCGAAGGGAATGGGGTTCAAGAGGTCGAAGGTTCGAATCCTTTCGCCCCGACCACTCTCTCCGATCTGTGAAGGACGCTATTGCCGTCCGCCTCGATCAGATAGCTCGTCGGCGAGATGCTTCTCCATCTGGGTCTTGAGCAAGATCCGTCGCGCAAGCTCCTCCGCCTTGGTGGCCAGAGCATCGACCGCGCCAGGCTCTTTGGGAGCAAGCGCCTCCTTTTGATGCTCGATCTCCGTGAGCTGCTCGGCATCGTCCGCGACGTCGGCGCTCGTGGCCTCGAGGTCGTCTACAAGGTCGTCGTGCTTGTCTCGGTCTCGGCTCGTCATGGCTCTGGTATCCACCGCCCCTCGCGATAAACGTACCAGACAGCACTCGTCTGACCGGCGAGCTCGCGGGCGCGCACGACCACGCGCGGAAAATCGCGACGCAGGGCGGTCTCCAGATCGCGCGGAGAAGGCGAATCCGCGGCCGCTTCTTCTACGCGCGCCAAAAACTTCTCGTCGGAGTGCGGATTGACGATGAGCGTTGGGAGCACGATGGCGTCCCCATGCGCGGCGGATTACTGCACCGCAAGACAACACCATGGGTCGTTACAGCCTCGCTACAGCGGACGGGCATCGTGCGACTTATGTGGTTAGGCGGTTCCCAGCGAATGCTCGCGCAGGTAGGTAACGTGCCGACCAGGGCCCTGTCCATCTTTGATCGTTACGAACTCGACGCGTCGGCCCACCGCGCTGCCGACGATGACGGCCAGGCTGTGCAGGCGCCCGGTCCGCTCGAGGATGTCCCACAACGCACCCGCGTCGACGCGGGCATCAGGACGAGTGAATTCGCCCACCCGCCGCCCGACGATTTCGCTGCGGCTGACGCCGAACAGCCGCTCGGCCGATTCGTTCGCGTCGATGTAAATCCCGTCAGCATCGCTTACTACTTGTGCGGTCGATGGATCGGAGATCCAGCCCTCGTTGTCGTGGGATACAGCAGTGCCGTCTCTGAAGACGTATAGCGCGGACTGTCCGAAGCCAGCTACCGCAGCCCGTGGCCGGACCGCCACACGCGGGTAGATGGAGGGCAGCTCACTCGCCAACTCAGCAGCTGCGGCGTGCATGTCCACCGTTCGCCTGCGAGCGAGGATTTCGTCCACACGCTGTTTAAGCAGATCGTCGGCGGTTGGAAAGATCAGTACGACGAAGTCTGCGCGATCGGGTGCCATCGTCATGTGAAACGACCCCTCCGATAGGCGACGTGCAGCCTGCCGCCACATTGTCGCGCCGACTCCGTGCCCCAGTCAACGCGGTTGTGAGGACTTAATTGACCGGTGCCGTCAGGCGCTGGGCGTGATGCGCACCGTGGCAGTCATGTTCCACCGCAGCTGGGCGTTATGCGTGTCTGGCTTGATGGCCACGGCGAACACGACGTTGCCGGCGTCGCCGGTTCCGCGCACCTGGATGCGATCGACGTGGCCACTCAGCGTTAGGTTGGGCAGCGCCCCGAAGGTGACTGTCGCCGCATCGCCGACGTGCACGTGCACCACCTCGAGCTCGCTCACGTCAGTCGTCTCGATCAGCCAGCCCGATAGATCGCCGATCGCGGCCACGGGCTGACCGGCGCTGGCCTGCTCGCCACGCTCGATGTTGATCGCGGCGACCGTGCCCGCGAACGGCGCGCGGAGCTCGGTTTGACGCAGCGCGACTTGGGCTTCGGTCAGCGTCGCCGCGGCCACGTCACGGTCGGCCTGCGCCAGGCGCAAATCGGCCTGCGCTGTCGCAATTTGGGCCGGCGTCGCGTCCGGTGCGAGCTGATCCACCTCGAGCTGAGCCTTCGCGAGAACCGCATCGCGACCCTCTAGATCGGACTGCGCCTTGCCAACTGCCGCCAGGTACGTCGTCTGGTCGAGCCGCAGAATGAGCTGGCCGAGGGTCACCTCGTCGAGCTCATGGATAAAGATCTGGTCGACAATCCCGCTAATTGGCAACGACAGATCGGAGCTGCGCAGCGGGACCACCACGGCGGTTGCGCGGATGGACGTGTCAATCGGCGTCGGGGAGGGTCGGGCTGGAGTCGTCGAAGGCCGGGGGGTGCTGCTCGGCCGCACGGAAGGCGACGGCGTGGGCCGAGGGCCGACAAAGGCCCCGCCCAGCAACAGTACGAGCGCGGCCATGACCACGAGGCCGATACCTACGCCGGACAGCAACGAACGATTCATGGGCGCGCCCTAGACTAACCGGCGCATACAGGAGGAACGAATGGCAGCAATCCGCTCGGCAACAGCCAACTGGGCCGGCAACCTGACTGAGGGCAAGGGGTCCGTGAGCTCGAATTCGAGCGCCCAGCTACGCGATTTGCCGGTCAGCTGGTCGGCCCGCACTGAAGATCCGGCTGGACTCTCAGGGCCCGAGGAGCTGCTCGCCGCGGCCCACGCTTCGTGCTTCTCGATGGCTCTTTCGAACACGCTGTTCAAGGCGGGTTTCACGGCCGAGCACATCGAGACCAAGGTCGACATCACGGGCGACAAGCTTGAGGCCGGCTGGACTGTGATCGCGTCGCACATCACCGTGCGTGGCCGCGTTCCGGGTGCAACGGCGGCCGACTTTGAAGAAGCGGCCAACAAGGCCAAGGACGGCTGTCCCATCTCGCGCGCGCTCAAGGGCAACGTCGAGCTGTCTGTCGACGCCACGCTCGAGCAGTAGGGCGCACCGCCATGCCACCGATCGACAACCTGCAGCGGGTGCCGATCTACCACCTCGAAG
>JBDTVN010000048.1:0-9218 GCA_040007155.1 Chloroflexota bacterium | reverse complement strand
CCGACTGGACCGGTCGGTGGCGGAGGCTGACGCGTCGTCTGACATGGGCAGCGACGGTCCCACGCGAGACCTGCCGCCGTTCGAATTGGGCTATGCCCGGACGGAGCTGCGGCGGAAGCTGGTCGAGGCTGTGCTGCGTGGCGACAAGATCGGGACAGCGGGCCTGGCCACAGATTTCGCCCCGCACACGTCGGATCCGCTGCCCAAACGCGGTGACCGCTGGCGGCTGCTCGATTTCGACGACGAACCTGTCGGCATCGTCGAGACAACCGAAGTGCGCGTGGTGCCGGCCGGCCAGGTCGACGTGCACTTCGCGCGCGACGAAGGGGAAGGGTTCGAGTCGGTCGCCGATTGGCGCGCAGCCCACGAGCGCTTTTGGTCGGACCACAGCATCACCGACGAGACGCTCATCGTGTGCGAGCGCTTCCGCCTAATGGAACCGCCCGGGTAAGCGTTGGCGGCGCGCGCTAAGATCGCGCCTCAACACCAACCAGCTCGCATCTGCCACAGTGCCGAACCAGAAGTGACAGCAGATTGCGGCCACATTTCAGTAGGAGGACCTCATGGCCCACCGGCCACTCGTGAGTCTGCTTGGCGGACTCTTACTCGCTGCCGGCTGCGCCGGCCCTGCGGCAACGCCGACCGTTGCACCGACGGTTGCACCGACTGTCGCGCCCACCGCCGTACCAACTGCGGCCATGCCCACCAGCCTGGTCATCGGCTTCGTGCCTTCACGCGAAGCATCAGCTCTGGTTGAGACGATCCAGCCGATTGCCGACTACCTATCTCAGAAGCTGGGCATCCCGGTGACTGGCTACGTGTCGACCGACTACACGGCCATGGTCACGGCACTGAGCAGCGGCCAGGCGCAGATCGCGGCGCTGGCGCCGTTCACGATCATCCAGGCCGTCGACGAGGCAGGCGCCGAGCTCATCCTGCAATCGGAGCGCAACGGCAGCGCCACGTACCACACGCAGTTCATGACCAACAATCCCGACATGTACTGCACTATCTCGCCGCCCGTCGAGAACCAGCGCGATAGCCAGATCAACCCGGGCACGTTCCTGAATTGCAACGGTACGGACCGCGGCCCGACGGACTCGCCCAAGGGACCTGTTGCCACGGACGTACTTGCCAATATCCCCGCCGGGACCACGGTTTCCTTTGTCGAGGAGTCGTCGGCTTCGGGCTACATCTTCCCGGTGACGATCCTGAAGAATGCAGGCATCGACACTGATAATGGCATTCAGAAGCTCTTCGCCGGCGCGCACGATGCATCTGCCATTGCGGTTTGCAACGGTGATGCTGAGATCGGTGTGAGCTTCGACGATGCCCGTTCCGAGGCGACCTCCGACTGCGATCTGCACACCAAGGCTGTCGTCTTCGCCTATGGCGATGAGATCCCGAATGACGGCGTCGTCGTCTCGGGTGATCTGCCCGAGTCGCTGAAAGCTGCCATCAAGCAGGCGCTGCTTGACTACGCTGCGACCGATGACGGCAAGACGGTCCTGAAGACGGTGTACAACATCACCGCCTTCGCCGAGCCCAACATGCAGGCGCTCGACATCGTCCGCGACGCCGCCGCGAACCTCCAGTAACCAGGAACCCCTCTTGAGAGGGCCGGCCGAAAGGCCGGCCCTCTACTCTTCTGCCAGTGATTCGCTTCGAGAGCGCGTCCGTCACCTATCCCGGCGGCGTGCACGCCATGCGCAACCTGACGCTCGAGATCGCTGAGGGCGAGATGGTCGTCATCGTCGGTCTTTCAGGCGCCGGCAAATCGACCCTGATCCGCGCCATCAACGGCCTCGTGCCGATCACCGATGGCGACGTCATCGTCGACGGCCAGAGCGTTCGTCATGCGTCGCCGCGCCAACTCCGCGCGCTCCGGTCCAGGATCGGCATGATCTTCCAGACCTTCAACCTGGTGAAACGCACGAGCGTGCTCAACAACGTGCTTATGGGTAGGCTTCACACCACCGGCACGGTCCGGTCGTTGATCGGCTGGTACAAGCCCGCCGACGTGGAGATCGCGCTGCAGGCCCTCGAGCGCGTCGACATCGTCGAGAAAGCCTACGTTCGCGCCAGCAACCTGTCGGGTGGCCAGCAGCAGCGCGTCGGCATCGCTCGCGCCTTGGCCCAGGAGCCCAAGATCATCCTTGCCGACGAGCCCGTCGCATCACTCGACCCGCCTACCAGCCACGTGGTCATGCGCGACCTGCAACGCATCAACCGTGAACTGGGCATCACCACAATCGTCAACCTGCATTTCCTCGACTTGGCCAAGGTTTATGCCGAGCGCATCATCGGCATGCGCGGTGGCGAGCTCGTGTACGACGGCACCGCCACCAATGCGAACGAGGACGTGTTCCGCGATATCTACGGCCGCTCGCTGACTGCGGACGACGTGCTCGAGGCCAAGGTCGCCGGGGTCGCGTGACCGCAGCTCCCTTGAGCCGGCGACCGACCAAGCCCGCGCGCTCGCCGGTCCTGCTGCTCGGCCTCCTGGCGTTCCTCGCACTGACTTACCTGTCGCTGAGCGGGCAATTCGGCATCGGGCTCGACATCGGTCGGCTGATCGATGACTTCGGCCGGGTGACTACCGTCCTGTGGCGCGACAATCCAAACCCCGCGAGACAAGGGCTGCTCCAGCCCAACTGGGCCTACGTGCCGCAGACCGTCGGGCCGATGATCGAGACCTTCCAGATGGCGGTTATCGCCGCGGTCATCGGCTGTGGCGTGGCTCTGCCCATCTCGTTCCTTGCCTCGCGGCTGACGACTGCCGGTCGTATCACGCTCTTTGTGACGCGCTCGGTCCTGAACGTCGTACGCGCCATCCCGGACATCCTCTACGCGCTGGTCTTCGTGGCCGCGGTAGGCATCGGGCCGCTGCCGGGAATCCTGGCGCTGATCCTGTTCAACGTCGGTGTCGTCGCCAAGTTGCTATCGGAGACAGTGGACGGCGTTGACCAGGGCCCCATCGAAGCCGCCCGCGCAGCTGGCGGCAACCAGACTCAGACTGTGCGCTGGGCTGTCCTGCCGCAGGTGCTCCCGAACTACGTCGCCTATTCGCTCTACACCTTCGAGCTCAACATACGCGCGTCGACGGTGCTCGGGATCGTCGGCGCCGGCGGCATCGGTCGAGCGCTGTTCGCCCAGTACAAGCTCTTCAACTGGAGCAACGTCGCGGTCACGATCGTGGAGTTGTTCCTGCTGGTGCTCCTGATCGAGACCGTTTCTATCTGGCTGCGCCGGAGGCTCGTGTGACGGCCGCGCGCGCTACTGTCAGCCCCCCGACCGGCCGACCGGCCGCGCCCTCGCAACTGCGGCGCAACACGGGCCTGCTGGTCGTGCTCGCCGTTTTTGTCTGGTCCGCGCTGACGATCGACGTCAAGGTCGGTCGCCTGCTCGATCTGCCGTCCGGCCTGTGGTTGATCTTCGATCGGATGTTCCTGCGCGGCGGCCCTGACCTGAGCTACCTGCCGACGGCCCTGCAGGGCATGATCCAGTCGATCGAGATCGCATGGGTTGGCACCATCATCGGCGCGATCCTGTCGCTTCCGGTTGGGTTCTTCGCAGCCAAGAACGTTTCCAGCGGCCTCGTTTCAACGATCGTGCGTCAGTTCCTGAATGCGATCCGCGCCTTTCCCGAACTCATCCTCGCGGTCGCAATCTTCATCCCCATTGCCGGCCTCGGTCCCGTCGCCGGCGCCCTGGCCGTCGGCCTGCACTCGATCGGCACGCTGGGCAAGCTGACGGCGGAGGTCATCGAGGGCATCGACACCGGGCCGGTGGAGGCCGCGCGTGCAGTCGGCGGCAACGCCCTCCAGGTTCAGCGCTGGGGCGTCATGCCACAGGTGCTGCCGGAAATTGTCGCATTCTGGCTGTACAGGTTCGAGATCAACGTTCGCGCCGCGGCCGTGCTCGGCTTCGTCGGCGCCGGCGGGATCGGTTTGTCCCTCCAGCAGACACTGGTATTCGGACACTTCGCAAAGTCTGGCATGGCACTGATCGTCGTGGTCGTGGCGACGATCCTGGTCGACTCAGCTTCCGGCTGGGTTCGCCGACGGATCATCGCCGGGCCAGGCAGCAAGCCCGTCCCGGCGGAGGTACTCGATGCCACTGGACACCTAGGGTGAGCACGCACGGCTTCATCCGGCGGACGCGAGAGGTGCGCGAGCGCGAGGAGAGCGAGCGTCTGGCGCCTTTGGCCACGCACTCGATCGACAGTCGCGGCCGGGCGCGCGACGAGCCGCCCGACGAGTACCGCACCGCCTTTGAACGCGATCGCGACCGGATCACGCACTCCAAGGCGTTTCGTCGTCTCAAGCACAAGACGCAGGTCTTCATCAACCCTGAGGGTGATCACTTCGTAACGCGGCTGACGCACACCATCCAGGTCACCCAGATCGCGCGCGCTCTGGCGGCGGCGTTGAGCCTGAACGAGCCCCTGGCAGAGGCCATAGCGCTTGCCCATGACGTTGGTCACTCGCCATTTGGTCACACCGGAGAGGACGCGCTGGCGCCGTACTTCCCGGGCCGTGGCTGGCACCATGCAGCCCAGAGCGTGCGTGTCTTCGAGGTGGTCGAGGACCTCAACCTCACCTGGGAGGTGCGCGACGGCATCAGAGCGCACACGTGGAGAATCGAGCCGCCACCCAGCACGCCTGAGGCGTATTGCGTTCGCTATGCCGACCGCATCGCGTACCTGACCCACGACGCCCTCGACGCCGTGCGCGCCGGCATCCTGTCGTTCAGCTCATTCCCGGCGGCCGTCAGTCGGCGTTTCGGCGACCCCGGACGGGGCTGGATAGGCGCGATGATCACGTCTGTCATAGACGAGAGCATGGCCGCCGGCGAATTGCGCATGGACGCGCCAACTCTGGCCGTGATGAACGAGCTACGCGAGTTCATGTTCCGCAAGGTCTACATGTCCGATCAGCAACTCGCCCGCCAGGAAGGCGCGGTCACATTGATCGGGCATCTGGTCGATTACTTCCTGGCCCATCCGGACCAACTACCGCCCGCCTTCTTGACGAGCGAAGCGGACCTCGTAACCCAAGTGGTGGACTACGTCGCGGGCATGACCGATCGATTCGCGATCGTCACTCACGAGCGCTTCTGCGGGCCTTCGCCGATCCAGACCGAAGGCCTGACGTGATGACCGAAACGCCCGAGAAGTTGCGCCTGGGGATCGACCTCGACGGCGTGGTGGCCGACTTCAACAGCGGCTGGATGGAGCGCTACAACCGCGATTTCGGAGCCGACCTGCACCACTCCCAGGTCATCCGCTGGGATGGCCTGCACAAGCTGACTCACTTCCCGGATATGGATTCGTTCTGGGAGTGGGCTCGAGCCGGCTCGACGAGCATCTTTCGTGACCTGCCCGTGTTCGATGGCGCGGTCGAGACGATGGCCGATCTGGCGCGCGAGCACCGCATTGTGATCATCAGCTCCAAGTTCGACTGGTCGATACCAGACACGCTGGAATGGATGGGCCAGCATCGCATCCCGGCGCGCGAAATCCACTTCGTGTGGGACAAGACGGTCGTGACCTGCGACGTCTACCTCGAGGACGCGCCCCATAACCTCGCGGCACTCGTGAGCAAACACCCGGACGCACTTGTGTGCCGCATGGTCCGTCCCTGGAACCTGCCCATGGAAGGGACCACGGATGTCACCGACTGGACGGCCTTCCGGGAGGCTGTTCTAGCGTGGGAGCAGGCGCGTGAATGATCTGAGCCTGGGCATTCTGCTGTGGAACCAGGCCACCGATTGGCCGGCTTACGAGGCCGCGGCGCGCACAGTCGAAGAGCTGGGCTACGACCACATCTGGGCGTGGGACCACCTGCACGCGATCTTTGGCGAGCCGATGCAGCCCATTTACGAGGGCTGGCTGTCGCTCGCGGCGTTGGCCAAGGTCACGCGTCGGGCGAGGCTGGGACTGTTAGTCGGTGCCAACACTTTCCGCAACCCGGGTCTGGTCGCGAAGCTGGCGACAACGCTCGACCACATCAGCAATGGCCGCGCCATCCTGGGGCTGGGTGGCGCCTGGTTCGAGTACGAGCACACGGCGCACGGCATCGACTTTGGCCGCGGCTTTGGCGATCGCCTGACGTGGCTGGACGAGTCGGTCGGTGCGGCGCGAAAGCTGCTGGACGGTGAAACGGTGACCGCAGAAGAAGGCGGGCACTACCAGTTCAAGGACCTTGTGCAGCAGCCGCTGCCGATCCAGAAGAAGCTGCCGATCATGATCGGTGGCTCGGGCGAGAAGAAGACGCTGCGCACGATCGCCAAGTTCGCCGACATGTGGAATGGCATGGGCACGACCGAGAAGATGGCGCACAAGGTCGAGGTGCTGAAGGAACACTGCGCGGCGGTTGGGCGCGACGTCGCCGAGATCGAGTTCACCCTGGGCTGCAAGCCGATCATTCGCTCCACTGAAGCGGAAGCGCAGCGCGTATGGCGCGAGCTGATGGCGCATAACCAGACGCCGATGAGCGAGGTCGAGGACGACCCGACCTTCTGGCCGGGCACGCCTCAGCAGATTGCGGACCGGCTGCTCGAGGTCAAGCCGCTCGGCTTCAACACCGCGATTGCCGAGATTCCGGCGCCGTACGACCCGGAGACGCTCGAAAGATTTATCGGTGAGGTGAAGCCGCTCGTCGACCGCGGCTAGAGACCCGTGTTCGCCGCCATGCGTGAGACGCCCGTACTGGCAAAGCTCTCTATCCAGCCGTCGCCCAACAGCCCCTCAGCAACGAAGATGCCGTTGGTCGAAGGCGGCGTGAACATGCCCAACACCGAACCGTCGTCGGGGTCGAGCACGTAGACGTCTTCGCTGCCCTCGTTGGCGACCCAGTAGTTGTCGCCGACAAAGCCAGGGTCGCGTGGCGTCAGACCGACGCTCGTCGTTGTCAGCACCGTGGCCGTGGCCTGGTCGATCAGGGCCACCTTGGCGTTATTCGACAGCGTCACCAGGACGGTTGTCGGTCCCACCGCAAACCACGACGGATCTGACGTCAACTCGATCTCACCGGCAACCGTGTTCGTGGCGGGATCGATGCGCGCGATCGTGCCGCTCAGGGAGTTCGCGATCCAGACCTCGGTGCGCGTCACGGCCAGGCCAACGACGACGTTGCCAGCGTCGATCGAAGCCAGGATTTCGCCAGTGGCAGGGTCAATGCGCAGCACTTTGTCCACGCCCTGGACGGCGACCCAGACCGAGCCAAAGCCAGGTTGCAGATCCCACGGGTCACCGCCGACATCCACGTGATTGGTGATGGCCCCGCTCGCTGGGTCGAAACGCACGACTTCGTTCGTCCCCAGGACACCTACCCACAACGCATCATCCACGGCGGCCATGCCGCACGGGTTTGAGCCAATCTGCACCGGCTCGTCCACCGCGTTCGTCACGGGGTCGATGCGGCTCAACGTGCCGTCGCCATAGTTGGTGACCCAAATCGAGCCGTCGAGCGCGGTTATGGCGCACGGTCCGCGGCCGACCTCGATGACAGCCGGCGTCAGCGGCGAAGGTGCTGGACTGGGGCTTGGGCTGGGACTCGGAGCTGGCGAAGCGGTCGGAATCGGTGTTGGCGTAGGCGACGCCCCAGCGCAGCTAACGACGAATAGCGCGAGAACCACTGGGGCACGGAAGGACAGCATCAGCCCAGCCTAAGCGGCCCGAATCGCGGCTTCTTTCACAATCTTGCTCATTTGTCGGCGTCCGCCCAGGCGGCGTCGCCAGGCCGCGGGCGGAATGCCGTACATGCGCCGGAATCGATCGGCAAAGTGCGCCTGCGAGGCGAATCCCAGTTCCTGGGCGACATCGGCCAGCCGATCGCCGGCAGCAATGCGCTCGACGCTTGCGCGCAGGCGCAGTTGCATCCGGTAAGAGTGGATCGACGTTTGAGTCACGCGGTTGAACACGCGACTCAGGTGAAAGGCCGAGGTGCCTACCCGTTGGGCGAGCCCATCGAGTGAAAGTGGCGCGCCCGGATCGCGGCCCATCATCGCTCGAGCATCCTCGACCAGGTCGCGATGGGCGCGTTCCGTTGCCTGGCGCTGACCGACAAAGAGCGGCCGCGCGCCAGCGCCGCGATAGCCACTGTGAACGGCGCGCTCGATGAGCCGGTACAGCTGCTCGCGGACTTCGTCCTCGTCAACGAGTGCGTGCCCGAGGTGCGCGCGAATGTGCTGCTTCAGCACAAAGTCTTCGGTCGAAATCGCGACGGCCGCGAATGGGAATCGGTACCGCGCGGGATCTGCGCCAGCCTGGCCATCAAATGCTGCGGCAGCGTGCGCGGCCAATCGAGCGTCAAACGCCACAAACGAGCACCGATCGCCAACAGGTGAGACAACCGCACGCCGATAAACCGAACCGGGCGCATAAGTGACTGCACGCGTCGAATCCGCGACCACAGGACGATGCTCGAGCTGGTGGATCTTCACCGCGGATCCCGGGAAGGCGATCAGCCCGACTCCATCGGCCACCGTCGCCTCGCGCTGCCACTCTGGATGCTCGGCCGGCAGGTTGAACTCGCCGAACCACACATCAGGTGAGCGAAACGTGACCCGCTGGACGGCGTGCATTGGCGCATCGTGCCATGTCGCGCCCTTCCGGCCTAGACTCGGGGACAAATGGCCCAAACCGAATCCGCCGCCGGTGCCTCGAACCCGACGGGCGTCGACGCCCAGGATTACCGTGAGGTTCTGACACGCTTCGCGACAGGCGTGACCGTCGTCACCACGGTCGAGGAGTCTGTCGACGGCCCGCTGCCGTGGGGCACGACGGTCAACTCGTTCACCGGCATTTCCCTTGACCCGCCGCTGGTCCTGGTGTCGATCGGCCACGAACGCTCGATCCGGCCGATCATCGAGCGCACCGGCCGCTTCGGGGTGAACATCCTGGGCGAGGGTTCGCAGGCGTTGTCCGACTGCTTCGCCGGGGCGCCGTCGCCGCTGCCTCGCTCCGCGTTCTGTAACGCGGACTATCTGCTCGGCGCGGCCGGCCTGCCTGTGCTCGATGCGGCCGTGGCCTATCTCGCGTGTGAAGTCCAAAACGTGATCGAGGCGGGCGACCATACGATCTACCTGGGCAACGTGGTCGAGACCGCGTGTCGCGATGAAGTCGGTTGGCCCCTGCTCTACTTCCGCCGCCGCTACTTGTCGATCGAGCGCGCACAGACGCCCGACCTGCGCGGCAAGCCCGACACCTTGCG
>JBDTVN010000047.1:0-9336 GCA_040007155.1 Chloroflexota bacterium | reverse complement strand
GCCGTGCGCGCGAGCACCTCGTGCTGTAGCGGGGTCAGCTCCCACGGGATCGTCGTTGCGTCGGACATTAGCTCCATCCGATGTGTCGAGTCCCGCAGATCGTTCCCGGGAACCTCGGTTGGCCACCCACGGAGGCTAGCGCAGCGGGCGATGGCCGCATTGCTCGCATCCCGCCAACCGGATTACAGACTGAACGCAGCCTCGCGTGACGCGCCATCGGCCCAGATTGGCCTGATCAACTGAGCCAGTTTCCAACAAACGAAAGTTTGATCTACGGGAGCTCAGGCTGTGACTTACGCAGCCGCGAGTTACTGGAGGCGGACCAGCAGCGGCGCTTCGGCCCAGAGCTTCTCGAGCTGGTAATAGTCGCGTTCCGGTGGCGCCATGACGTGCACGATGACGCTGCCGTAGTCGATCAGCATCCAGTGCGCGGTAGCGGAACCTTCCTTGCCGACTGGCTTTATGCCCTCGTCGCGCAACGCTGAAGCGATGCCGTCGATGATGCCCCGAAGTTGGCGCTCCGACTGACCAGAGCAGATCACGAAATAGTCGGCCAGGGTGGTCAGCGCACCGATCTCGAGCAGCACGATGTCCGACGCCTTCTTGTCTGAGGCGAGCTCGACGACGCGCCGCGCGAGGTTCAGCGCCTGCTCCTCAGGCGAGTCGCCCGTCTTGGGCACGGGCTTGCGTCGGCGGGGCAGGCCGGAGCGGATCGGCGTCGGCTCGGGCAGCTCGTCAGCCGTATCTGTCGTGATCGTCACGTCGCTCTTCTTACGCGGCATATAGCGCATGTTCGCGTATGTAGGCCTCGACGTCAGGCGGAACGAGGTAGCGGATCGACTTGCCAGCGGCGACGCGCGCACGGATGTTGGTCGACGAGTTGCCCAGGTTGCTTGTCTTGAGCAGGTCGAACCGGTTCTCGCGGCCGGGAAAGTTGCGGGCCAGCCAATCGGGGGTGATCTCCTCAAATCCGAGCCGATGAACGACGGCAACCTGCGCCAGGTCGAGGACGCGCTCCATGTCACGCCAGGTGGTCGGCATCAGCGCGACCGTTTCCGCCGACACGATGAGCACAAGGCTTGGCTGGGACTCATGGGCGGCCATATCCGTCAGCGTGTCGGCCATGTACGACGGTTCCGGCCGATCGATCTCGTAGCGACTCACTCCGAAATGCGGGTTGCCAGCGATCGCCAGCTCGATCATCCGGAAGCGATGTTCCGCCGATGTTTGCGGAGCAACGCGGTGAACCGGACGCCCGGCTGGGACAAACAGCACCGCCGACAGATCGAGCTCCTCGCGCGCCTGCTCGGCCATCGCCAAATGGGCGTAGTGGATGGGGTCGAAGATGCCCCCGAAGATGCCCCAGCGCTGTGTACCAGCAGCGGACTCGCTCACGCGTCTGCATCCCATTCGAGCTCGACCTTGCCGATCTTGACCGTGTCGCCGGTGACCACGCCCGCTTTGACGAGCTCGCGTTCGACACCCAGCTTCTGCAGGTCGCGCTGGAAGCGCTCCGCCGATTCGGGGTTGTCAAAGTTGGTCTGTGCGGCGATCCGTTCAATACGCCGCCCGACGACGCGATATGCGCCGTCCTCGTGGCTGACCTGGAAGGCATCCGGCCCAGCCTCAAAGCGATGAACAACGACGCCGGCTGGCTCGCCCGGCGCGGCCAGGGTTGCGGCATCGGGCAACAGCTCCGCCAGCGCGACGATCAATTTGTCGATGCCCGTGCCGTGGTCCGCTGAGATGGCCACGAACGCGATGCCGTCCTTGGCGCGGCGCTTGGCGAACGCAGACCGGTTCTCTGCGCCCACGGCGAGATCGATCTTGTTGCCGATCACAAGGCCGACCTTTTCGAGCAGACGCGGGTCGTGCGCCTCGAGCTCCTCGCGAATAAGTTGGTAATCGCGCTCAGGATCATCGGCCGCGAGATCGACCACGTGGCCCAGAACGCGCGTGCGGGCGACGTGGCGCAGGAACGCGTGCCCCAGACCTGCGCCGGCGCTCGCACCCTCGATGAGCCCAGGCATGTCGGCGACGGTGACGCGCCGTTCGTCAGCAGGGTCGGCGACGGCCAGGTCAAGCACACCCAGATTGGGGCTGAGCGTCGTAAAAGGATAGGGCGCGACTTCAGGGTTGGCATTCGACAACGCCGACAGCAGGGTCGACTTGCCGGCGTTGGGCAGGCCGACCAGGCCGACATCGGCGATCAGCCGCAGCTCAAGCTGCAACCGACGCTCCTCGCCCGGCTCGCCCTTCTGCGAGTGTGTGGGCGCGCGGTTGATCGATGTTGCGAAATGGACGTTGCCCAGGCCACCGCGACCGCCGCGCGCCACCATGAGGCTTTGTTCGCGCGACACGAGGTCGGCCAACAGGTCGCCGCTCAGGGCATCGCGGACCACCGTCCCCGGTGGCACTTTGAGGTTCATGTCCCCGCCCGCCTTGCCGTGGCGCTTCGAGCCCTCGCCGCGGCCGCCTGAGCCGGCGCGAAAGTGGTGCTTGTAGCGGTAGTCGCGCAGCATCGTCTCGCCCGCGTCCACCACGAGGTACACCGAACCGCCGCGGCCGCCATCGCCGCCGTCGGGCCCGCCGCGCGGCACGTGCGCCTCGCGCCGGAACGTGCCGGCGCCGTCACCGCCATTTCCGGCAGTGACTGTGATCGTGACCTCGTCGAGAAACATCAGGCCCGAATCCTAGTGGCGGGTTGGAGTGGCGGAATGGAGGGCCGGCTCGGGCAGCGGGTCAGCTTGGCTGTGCGCCAAATGCATGATCCGTCCGTCGAGGGCGCGACGACCGACTGTTAGCCGTCACCCGGCCCTCGCCTAGTGCGCTGTCCACACGGTTTGTCCGCGGACGGCTCAGATGGGGGGATTCAGGCTGTGCCGTCGGACCGTTCGTGCGTTGAACGCACGACAACGGAGCGGCGCACCCACGTGGTTACTTCGCCGCTTCCTCGACGGCCGCGGCCCTGGTCAGCGACGCCAGGAACTCAGCGTTGGTGTTGCTCTTTGCGAGGCGATTGAGCAGCAGCTCAATGCCTTCGTTGGTGCCGACGGCGCTGAGCATGCGGCGCATCGTCCAGACCATCTTGAGCGTGCCTTCCTCGAGCAACAGCTCCTCGCGGCGCGTGCCCGATCGTTGCACGTCGATCGCCGGGAAAATGCGCTTCTCAGCCAGCTTGCGATCGAGGATGAGCTCGCTGTTGCCGGTGCCCTTGAACTCCTCGTAGATCACGTCGTCCATGCGCGAGCCGGTGTCGATGAGGCAGGTGCCGATGATCGTCAGCGACCCGCCCTCCTCGATCTTGCGCGCGGCGCCAAAGAAGCGCTTGGGCGGGTACAGCGCGATGGGATCGATACCGCCCGACAGGGTGCGGCCCGACGGCGGCAGCGCCAGGTTGTAGGCGCGTGCCAGGCGGGTGATCGAGTCGAGCAGGATGACCACGTCGCGGCCGGTCTCAACCTGCCGCTTCGCAATCTCGAGCGCAACTTCCGCGGTGCGCGTGTGGTTCTCCGTGGGCTCGTCGAAGGTCGAGGCAATGACCTCGCCCTTGACGCTGCGACGCATATCAGTCACTTCCTCGGGCCGCTCGCCAATGAGCGCGACCATCAGCAGCATCTCCGGATAGTTGATCGAGATGCCGTTGGCAATGTGCTTGAGCAGGAACGTCTTGCCCGCCTTGGGTGGCGACACGATGAGCGCGCGCTGGCCCTTGCCGAGTGGGTTGACCAGGTTGATCAGCCGCTGGCTGAGGTTCTTGGGATCAGTCTCGAGGTTGATCAGCTCGATCGGGTGGATCGGCGTGAGCGCATCGAAGAACGGGCGCCGCTTGGCGGTTTCCGGGTCGACGCCGTTGACTGAGTCAACGCGGACCAGGCCCCAGTACTTCTCGCCATCCTTGGGCTGACGGATGATGCCGCCGACGCGGTCGCCCGCACGCAGCCCGGAGCGCCGGACCTGCGAGGAAGATACGTAGACGTCATCGGGCGACGGCATCAGGCCGCGGCGGCGAAGGAAGCCATAGCCATCGTCGACGATATCGAGGATGCCGGTCACGAAGACCTGGCCGCCCTGCTCGGCCTGGCGCGCCATGATGCGCTCGACCAGGTCGTCGGGTCGCATGGCCTTCGCGTCGGCCACGTCGAGGTCGCCGCCGATCTCGACCAGCTGCTTGAAGTTCTTGCTCTTGAGTTCGTTGATATTCATGGACATCCTGTCGCGGATATGGGCATGCACGGGCAGACGAGCCGGGCATAAGTGGGGCCGTGGCGCACGCCGGAAGTGGAGGCGAACGGCCTCTGGGATTGCTCCCGACGGACGCGGCGCTGCCGAGTCGCTCTATTTCGGGGGTGCAAGCACTATACCACCGCAGCGCGCGGGGTCAACAGTGGCCAGCACCGCTCGGGCTACACCCAACGGGCTACACCGCGGCGCATACTGCGCTGGGCGAGCAGATGTCCGCCGACTAAAGCAGGAGCAACCTCGTGCGACAACGACTCGTCTTGGGCTGGACGGTGGCAGTCCTGTTGATAGCGCTGATGCTGCCGGTCGCGACTTCGGCCGCCAGTTACGGAACTGGATACAACTACAAGGTCACTCACATGTGGTGCTACGGCCAGAATGGGCCGCAGGTTGGATTCGAAGTCAAGAACACAGCTGCCGGCACCACCGACGCAACCCGACTGACGATCGACAGTTGGGCCGAGCGCAGACCTGCATCGGGTGGATCGTGGGCGACGTTCCGCACCTGGCCCCAGGAATCCAGGTCATTCGCCATCAATGGCACAAAGCACTCGCTGAAGGTTTTTCGCGGTGTGGATTACCACAATGGTTCGCCGTGGCAGCGGCGGGTCGCCATGCGGCTCAGGGGGTGGCATAACAGCACCGTCCGCGCGTCAACAACCATCTACAGCAACGCTTGTTGAAGTCGTAATCACCGAGCATCTGCCCGTCGCTGTTTGAGTTATAGGGATCGAGTCCGGCGGTACCAGTAACGCCCGCGTTCAGTTGTGGCGGCTGGCTCCGGCCTTGGCTGAGTCGGCGGCTGCCTTGCGCGCCTTGTCCCAGTCGTCGCGGAAGGTTTGGATGCCCTTATCGGTCAGCGGGTGATGGACCATCATCTGCAGGATCTTGAAGGGCGTCGTGGCGATGTGCGCGCCGAGCATGGCCGCGTCAGTCATGTGCCGCGGGCTACGGATCGACGCCGCCAGCACTTCTGAATCGAGGTCATGCACCTCCACGATCGTGACCAGCTCGCGGATGACATCCATGCCGTCCTGGTTGATGTCGTCAAGCCGGCCGATGAATGGCGAGAGCAGAGACGCGCCGGCCTTTGCCGCAAGCAATCCCTGGTTGGCGGTGAAGATGAGCGTGCAGTTGGTCTTGATGCCCTCTTCAGCAAATCGGTAGATCGCCTCGAGGCCTTCCTCGCTCATCGGCACCTTGACCACGATGTTCGGCGCGAGCTTGGCGAAGTGGCGGCCCTCTTTGAGCATGCCGTCGACGTCCTCGGCGACAACCTCGGCGCTGACCGGGCCAGATGTGATGCCGCAGATCTCGACGAGCACCTCGTCATAGGTCTTGCCACTCGTCTTGGCAAACAGCGAGGGATTGGTCGTAACGCCGTCGAGCACACCCCAGCGGGCGGCGATGCGGATCTCTTCGATGTCCGCTGTGTCGAGGAAAATCTTCATGAATTCACTCCTGATCGTTCGTGCAGGCATCTTACGCGGGTCCGCTTCACGGACCCGTAAAGTCAGCATGTGAAGCATTACGAAGTCCGCCCCTTCGGACCGGCCGACTCAGAAGAAGCAGCCAAGCTCCTGGCCGACCGCCATCGCCGCCACCGCCTTGCCTGGCCGGCACTGAACCCGGCCTACGAGGACTCGTCCGCCGCGCGATCCCTCATCGAGGCCGTGTTGGAGCGCGAGGGATCGTCGGGCTCGATCGTTTTCTCAGATGGCGCGGCCGTCGCCTATCTGCTCGGCGCGCCCAAAGACGCGTCGTGGGGCGCGAACGTGTGGGTCGACGATGCCGGCAGCGCGGGCGACGACCCCGACGCGATGCGCATCGCGTACGCCGATGCCGCTGCGCGTTGGGCGGCTGCAGGCCTGACGAAGCACTACGTCGTGACCCCGGCCACCGACGAACCGATCGTGGACGCCTGGTTCAGGCTCAGCTTTGGCATCCAGATGGTCCACGCGTTGCGCGAATTGCCGCCGGCCGACTTCAGCCCTCGTGTCACGCCCGGATTGGTCGTCAGGCAGGCGGAGCGGTCAGACATCGACGCGATGGTGGCCATCGATCCTGTGCTGCGCAGTCACCACGCCCGATCACCGGTTTTCGCAACAGCCAGCGTCCCCGATGCCGTTGAGTCGCGCAAGGACGTCGAACAGGATTTCGACGACGCGCGCTTCACCCCTTACGTGGCTGAGTTCGAGGGTCGTGTTATTGGCGCCGCGACGTTCTGCTCGCTGGATGTTTCGAACGGCAACACCCAGATGATGCGGCCGGTCAGCGCCGGTTTTCTGGGCTACGCCGCCGTGGCCGCCGACGCGCGCGGCCTGGGCGCCGGTCGCGCGCTGGGTGACGCGTGCCTCGCCTGGGCGCGCGACAACGATTACGAGTGGGTCGCGACGGATTGGCGCTCCACGAATCTCGAGGCGGATCGGACGTGGCGGGCCGTCGGCTTCAGGCCGACCTTCTTCCGGCTATTCCGCTCGATTGCCTAGCTGAAGAGCTGCCTAGTCCTCCTCGGCAGGAACGGCCGCCGCGATCGCCTCATCCAGCCCCGCGGGCAGAGCGCGCAACGCACCGGCGACATCCTCGAAGATCGCCGCCGCCGCGGTGCCAGGCGCGAAGCCGAAGGCCGTCGCCTCCAGGCGGCCGTAGGCGCGGGCGATAAGCCGGATCAGATACTGAACCTCAGTCCTGCGGCGTCCGAGCATGTCGAGCGTCTTCTCGACCTGGACGGTGTGCTCCTGGATATGCGACGACCAGCGCCACTGGCGAAATCCGATCGTCACCGGGAAGCCCGACCAACCGCCCTCGACCATCATCTCATCGGGAGTCAACGTCGCATAGCGTGATGACGTGGCATCGACGATGTCGTCGAGCTTCTGGCGGACGTCGGCGAGCGATCCAATCGCCTCGTCGTCGTCCTCAGGCAATGCCGCGAAAAGCTCGTCCGGCGCGCGTCGCCGACCAGCCGGCTTGGGCTCATTGCGGACGCTGATCCAGTACGCGCTGCCCCAGGCGTAGCCGCGCTGGCCGCCGATGATGTGGCCCAGGGTCTGGCGGATGGTCCATTCGCCGCCACCGGGATCCGCGTCGAGATCGGCGTCAGCGAGCGTTGCCAGGATGCCCTGCGCCTCCCAGCGCGCCGCCGTTGCCGCTGCGACAGCGTCATGCGCCTCGCTGCTGACGGTGCCGGTCATCGTCCGCGCAGCCGCTCCGGAGGCGCCCTCGATGTCCTCGAGTGCCCGATAGAAGAGGTAACGGATGTCGGCGTCGTTGCCGTCCCACTTCCAGACATAGGTCAGCGCCGCGTCATCTATGCGCGCGAGTCGCGCCAGCAAATCATTTAGCGCCGCGCGCGCCTTTACCAGCGCGGGATCCAGCTCCACGGTCGGACCGGGCGCGCGCTCCAGGACAAAGGGATCGAGGACTGCGGTCATGTCGGTCAGGCGTTGATTGAGGCTGCTTCTGTGGAAGTCGGTGCCTCCGCCATCACTGGGACCGCGCCTGATTTGGCAGCCTGTTCGATTGCCGCCTGGACGAAGCCGACAAACAGCGGGTGCGGACGATCCGGGCGGGACCGGAACTCGGGGTGGAACTGCGAGGCCACGAACCACGGGTGGTCCCTGAGCTCGACGATCTCGACCAGACGTCCATCGGGCGACTGGCCGGACAGGATCATGCCTGACTTCTCGAGCGCGTCGCGGTACTGATTCGAGACCTCAAAGCGATGGCGATGGCGCTCGTAGATGACCTCTTCGCCATACGCGGCCGCGGCCTTGGAACCGGGCGTCAGCTTGGCCGGGTAGAGGCCCAGGCGCATCGTGCCGCCCTTCTCCTCCATGTCGCGCTGGTCGGGCATGAAGTCAATTACAGGGTTGGAGGTGAAGAGATCGAACTCGGTCGAGTTGGCGTCCTTCGCGCCGACCACGTCGCGCGCGAACTCGATAACGCCACACTGCAGGCCCAGGCACAGGCCCAGGTACGGGACTTTGTGCTCGCGCGCATAGCGCGCCGCGAGGACTTTGCCCTCGATGCCGCGATGGCCGAAGCCACCGGGCACGAGCACGCCCGCCGCCCCGGCCAGCGTCTGCTCAAAGTTTTCTGCTGTCAGGGCCTCTGAGTCGACCCAGCGGATGACGATCGAACGGCCGTGTGACCAGCCGGCGTGGCGCATCGCCTCGCTCACTGAAAGGTAGGCATCGGGCAGCTCGATGTACTTGCCCACAAGGGCGATCTCGAGCTGGGGCTTGGGCTTCTTGATCAGCTCGACGAGTTCGCGCCAGGCCGCGAGGTCGGCCGGTTTGGACTTTTCCTCGAGGCCGAGCTCGCGCACGATCAGGTCGTCGAGACCACGATCGTGGAACTGCAGCGGCACTTCGTAGATCGTCTCCGCGGTGGGCGCGGGAATGACCGCCTCGACCGCGACGTCGCAGAAAAGGGCGATCTTCTCGCGCAGGTCGTCAGGCACGTCCTGGTCGGCGCGGGCAATGATCACGTCGGGCTGGATGCCAATGCCGCGCAGCTCCTTGACCGAGTGCTGTGTTGGCTTCGTCTTGAGCTCGCCCGTCGCCGACAGTGCCGGCAAAAGCGTCACGTGGACGTAGAGCACGTTGCCCCGGCCGACGTCCTTGCGCAGCTGGCGGATCGCCTCGAGGAAGGGCAGCGACTCGATGTCGCCCACGGTGCCGCCGACTTCCACGATCACCACGTCGGCCTTGCCGTCGCGGGCCACGCGAACAACGCGCTCCTTGATCTCGTTGGTGATGTGGGGGATGACCTGGACCGTGCCACCCAGGTAATCGCCGCGGCGCTCCTTGGCGATGACTGCCTGGTAGATGCGACCTGTCGTGACATTCGACAGCTGGGTCAGGTTCTCGTCGATGAAGCGCTCGTAGTGACCCAGGTCGAGGTCGGTCTCAGCGCCGTCGTCGGTGACGAACACCTCGCCGTGCTGATAGGGCGACATCGTGCCCGGATCGACGTTGATGTACGGATCGAGCTTGATGATCGAGACAGAGAGTCCGCGGCTCTTGAGCAGCCGACCGATGCTGGCGGCAGTGATGCCTTTGCCGAGCGAGGAGGTCACGCCTCCGGTCA
>JBDTVN010000046.1:0-9387 GCA_040007155.1 Chloroflexota bacterium | reverse complement strand
CGAGGTGATCGGCTCGCGCGAGGAGCTGGAGGAGCGCGCCGTCGCCGGCTGGAGCCAGTTCGACGGGCACACGCCGCACCGGCCGTATGTCGACGCTGTGAAGATCGCCTGCTCGGCATGCGGTGCTGAGACCGCGCGCATCCCGGACGTGGGTAATCCCTGGCTGGACGCAGGCATCGTGCCCTTCTCGACGATGCACTTCCGGAGCGAGCCCGACTATTGGGCCAAGTGGTTCCCGGCCGACTTCATCACCGAGTCGTTCCCCGGCCAGTTCCGCAACTGGTTCTACTCATTGCTGGCGATGAGCACGGTGCTGCGTCGCGAGGCGCCATTCAAGACGATCCTCGGCTACGCCACCCTCTTCGCCGAAGACGGGCGGGCCATGCACAAGAGCTTTGGCAACTCCATCGAATTCAACGAGGCGGCCGACCGCATGGGCGTCGACGTGATGCGCTGGATGTACGCCAAACAGAAACCGGAAGACAACATCCTCTTTGGGTACCACACCGCGGACGAGGCCCGGCGCGAATTGCTCGTGCTGTGGAATGTCTACGTCTTCTTTGTCACCTACGCCCGACTCGCCCGCTGGGCGCCCGAGGTAGACGCCGGTGCCGCAGGCGCTGGCACGGTCCTGGACCGATGGATCCTGTCGCGTTCCGCGGGCCTGGCGCGCGACGTGCAGGCCGAATTGGCCGATTTCGACGCGAGCGGCGCGACGCGACTCATCGCCACGTACATCGACGATCTGTCGACCTGGTATCTGCGCCGATCGCGGTCGCGCATGCGCGTGACTGCCGCGGCCGCCGATCGCGTCCAGGCACTTGCCACCCTGCACGCCGCCTTGGTCGCCGTCGCGCGCGTGGTGGCGCCGATCCTGCCCTTCATCTCCGAGGCCATGTACCAGAACCTGGTGGTGGGGACCGCGCCAGCGCAGCCCGACAGCGTCCACCTGACCCATTGGGCGACCTCGGAGATGCGGCCTCATTCCGACGAGTCGCTCGAGGCCTCGATGGTGACGCTGCGCCGCGCCGTCGAGTTGACGCGAACTCTGCGTGGCCAAGCCGAGCTGCGGCTGCGCCAGCCGTTGCGCCAGATGTGGTTGGCTATCCCCGGTGGCAAACTGGCGCCTGATCGACCGCAGGACGAAGCTGACCTGCTTGAGCTGCTCGCCGACGAGACGAACGTCAAGAAGGTGGTGCTCATCGGCGACGGGTCAGATCTGGTCGAGCGGCGCGTCAAGCCGCTCCTGCCCAAGATCGGCAAGCGCCTGGGGACACAGGTCCCGGCCGTGATGGCCGCGGCCAGGGCAAACGAGGTCGAGTATCTGCCTTCAGGCGGCGTCAGACTGGCCGGCGTCGAGCTCGCGCCCGATGAGATCGAGATCCTGGCCACGCCGCGGCCCGGTACCGCGGTTGCCCACGACGAGGGCCTCGTCGTCGTGATCGACATCGAGATCGACGACGCGCTGCGCGCTGAAGGCGATGCGCGCGAGCTCAGCCGGGCCGTGCAGGATCTGCGCAAGCAGAGCGGCCTCGAACTGGACGACCCAATCGACCTGTGGCTGTCGGCCGCGCCTGCGGTCCTGGCAGCGCTCGAGCCGTACACGGCCAAGCTGGCTGAGGACACACTCGCGGCGGAGATTCATCGCGACGCGCCGCCGACGGACGTAACCGCCACAACGCAGCAGGTATCCGGCGGTGAGGTCAGCCTGGCCATCCGTCGTCGGAGTCTGGAGGCTTGAGGGGGCTTTCCACGGTTCGTGGCCGCTGGACGTTATTCGCGATCGTGGCCATCGTCGTCGTCATTGCCGACCAGCTGAGCAAGCTCTGGGTCGACGCCAACTTCGCGCCGGCGCCGACCCAGCCCACTCCGGGCTACCCGGCGCCGACACCGGTAATCGGTGAATTTGTGCGAATCGCCAAGGCCTACAACAGCGGCGGCATATTCGGACTTTTCGGCAACACAGCGGTGATCCTGGCGCTGTCCTCGACCGTCGTGATCGGTCTGATCATCGTGTATGAGTGGCGCGAGGGGACTCGCAATCCGTGGCCGCTCTCGCTGGCGCTCGGCCTGCTGCTCGGTGGCGCAGTCGGCAATTTCATCGACCGCGTCCGCATAGGCGCGGTCATCGACTTCGTCGATATGGGCATCGGCAATGCGCGCTTTTACACGTTCAACATTGCCGACTCCGCTATCAGCACGGCGCTGCTCCTGTTCATCCTGATCGGCTTCTTTGGCGAGCGCATTTACGCGCGGTTGCAGGATCGGCCGGCCATTGATGGGTGAGCGCCGGACGGTCAGTGTCCCGGCCGGCGCCGCGCTCCGCGCTGATCGTGTCGTCGCCGACGCCGTGGGCCTGTCGCGCTCGTACGTTCAGCGCCTGATCGAGGAGGGCCGCGTCACGACTGCCGGCCACGCGATCAAGAGCAAGGACGTGCTTGCGCCCGGCGCGTTGCTGGAGCTCGACCTGCCGGACCGGCCAGAGCCAACCATTGAAGCCGAGGACATTGCGCTCGAGATCATCTACGAAGACGCCGATGTGCTGGTGATCAACAAGCCGGCCGGCCTCGTCACGCATCCATCGCCCGGCCGCACGGGTGGGACGCTCGTCAATGCGCTTCTTGCCCGGGCCCCTGCAAGCGAGTACGGCGCGGTCGCGGGCGCCGATCGGCCGGGCATCGTTCATCGCCTCGACCGCGACACGAGTGGCCTAATCGTCGTGGCACGCAACGACCACGCCCAACAGGCGCTCATGGCGCAGCTCAAGGCGCGTCGCGTTAAGAAGACCTACCTCGCGCTCGTCCACGGCTCAACTGTTGCCGAAATCGGCCGGATCGAGGCGCCGATCGGCCGCGACCCGCGCCAGTTCAGCAAGATGGCAGTGCTACCGAATGGTCGGCCGTCCGTCACCGGCTATCGCGTGCGCGAGCGGTTGCCCGGCTGGACTCTGCTCGAGGTCGACCTCATGACTGGCCGGACGCACCAGATCCGCGTCCACCTCGCGTCGATCGGCCACGCGGTCGCGGGTGACCCGGTCTACGCCACGGGCGTCGCCAAACGCGGGCCGGACGGTTTGACGCGGCTCTTTCTGCACTCGTGGCGGATAGAGTTCGCCTCAGTGACCGAGGAGCGCCTGATTCGAGCGGAAGCGCCTCTTCCTGCTGAATTGGAGACAGTTCTGCAAGATTTGCGGAGCCCGCGGCGTTGAAGCCCAATCGCTCGATCCTGATCTCAGGGCCGTCACGCACGGGTAAGACAACAACGGCCGACTTGCTGGCCGCACGCTACGGAATTGACCGGGTCAAGATCGGCGAGAAGTTCCGCGAGCTGACCGGGATCGACGTTGGCAAGTTCGTCGACCGACCCGACGAGCTCGACCGTCAGATCGACGAGATGCAGTCGAAGTTGATTCGCGGGGCGACGGCCCAGGCGCCGTTCATCCTTGAGGCGCGACTCGCCGCCTTCCTGGCCTCCAAAGAGCGCCAGCTCAAGCCCGATCTGCCCATCGTCACCGTTCTGTTCTGGGCGCCAGAGCACGTGCGCATGGAGCGCCAGCTGCGCAAGGCGCGCCGCGACGATCCGCACACCAAGCTGACCATCGAGGATTTGCGCGACGGCGAGCGCGAGCGCGAGGCGCGCGACCTGGCGCTGTGGAAAGCAGTGCACCCCGATATCGACGACAAAAACGTTTTCGATCCGGCGCTCACCGACAAGAAAGGCCAACCGGTCTACGACTTCGTGGTCGACACGCGATTGGGGATGCCCGACACCTGCGCCGATGCGGTCCATCGTTATCTGCTGAAGATCGGAGCTTTCGGCTAATCAACACACGACTCGACATGATGTTTGTCGAGGTGGCGGTCGACGCCGCGGGACCAGCGGGCGGCCAGACATTCACCTACCACCTACCTGAATCACTGGCTGACGTCGGCATCGGCGAGGCGGTGCTGGTTGAATACGGCCGACGTCGCGCGCTGGGCATCGTCATGGCCAAGAGCGCGGTCGCGCCCGACCGACCGACCAAGCCGATCGTGGCTCGGGTCCGTTCCGACGGACCGTTGCTAGCGCCACTCCAGGTGGCGCTCGCCCAGCACATCACGCGCCACTATCTCGCGCCGCCGGCGTTGGTCATCCGCCAGATGCTTGCTCCGGGGGCGCTGGAACGTGTCGAGCGCGTGCTGCGCGAGGGTGACGACGGGCCAGTGACTGAATGGTCGATCGTGCCTGCGCGGACGCGCGACAAAGTGGAGCGGCGGGTCACCCTGACCGACGCCGGTCGAGGGCAACCGCCCGCCGGCCTGGGGCCGCGCCAACGAACGCTGCTGGCAGAGCTGGCTGACGCGCCCGAGCCGGTAAGCGCGGCCCGTCTTGCTCAGCGCCACGGCAGCAGTGCCATCCCGGGCTTGCTGAAGCGCGGACTAGTGGTGCTTGATGTGGCTCGCGTCGAACGTCTTCCGCTCGCGGACCGACCGGCAAGCTCGCGCGGAACGCTGCCCGACGAAGCTTCATTGACCGGCGAGCAGCGCGCGGCCGTCGATGCTGTGCGCGACCACATCCGCGCGCGGCGACACGCGACACTGCTGCTGGAGGGCACGACCGCCAGTGGCAAGAGCGCGGTCTACGCCGCGGCCATTGCTGAGGCGCGCGCACTGGATTGGGGAGCGCTCGTCCTGGTGCCTGAGATCGCGCTCGCGGTGCCACTGCTCGACCGACTGCGCCATGACCTGGGTGAGGAGGTCGCGCTCATGCATAGCGCGCTGTCCGATGGCGAGCGCGCCGACGAGTGGCGGCGTATTCGCGCGGGCGAGGTCAGGGTCGTTGTCGGCACGCGCATCGCTGCCCTGGCGCCGCTGGCGGACCTCGGCGTCATTGTTGTCGACGAAGAGCACGATGCCTCGTACAAGTCGGATCGCACGCCGCGCTACCAGGCGCGCGACCTGGCGGTCGAGCTGGGTCGGTTGGCGCGTGCGCCGGTCATCCTGGGCAGCGCTACGCCCGACGTGGCGACGCTCGGTCGCGCGCACAGCGGCGAGTACGAGCATGTGCTTTTGCAGCGCGTCACCGGCAGCCGCGCCTCGGTCCAGGTGGTGGACCTGCGGGCCGAGCTGGCGCAGGGCAACAAGGGCCTCCTGTCGGCCGCCCTCACCACGGCCATCGAAGAACTCGACACCGCCAACGGGGAGCAGGCGATCCTGCTGATCAATCGCCGCGGCAGTGCGTCGGTCATCGTGTGCCGTGATTGCGGCTACGTTCAGGTCTGCCCGGAGTGCCATCGCCCGCTTGTTTTGCACGCCCAATCACTCTCGCTACGTTGCCATCACTGTGGCGCGACGGCGCCGCTCGCCCAGCGCTGCCCGGCGTGTGCGTCGCTGCGCATCAAGTACCTGGGCGGTGGCACCGAGCGTGTCGAACGCGAAGTGGGCATTCGCTTCCCCCAGTTGCGCGTCGCGCGGCTCGACCGCGACGTCGTTGAGCGCAAGGGCGAGGCGACGCGCGTCGTCGATGACTTCGCGGCCGGTCGCACCGACGTCCTGGTGGGTACGGCGCTCGTTGCCAAGGGCCTTGACGTGCCCCAAGTGACGCTGGTCGGCGTGGTGTCGGCCGACATCGCGCTCAATCTCCCTGACGAGCGAGCCTCGGAGCGCACCTACCAGCTGCTCGCCCAGGCAGTGGGTCGTGCCGGGCGCGGTGAGAAGCCGGGTCGGGCGATCCTGCAAACCTATTTCCCCGACCACCCGGTGATAGCCGCGGTGGCGAGCGGTGATGGCGGCGCTTTCTACGACGAGGAGCTCGCCTCCCGTCGCCTGTTCCGATCGCCGCCTTTCGGGCGGCTAATCAAGTTGACAGTCGCACTCGAGGATCGCAACGCGGCGGAAAAGAAGGCGACGGAAATGGCCGCGCAACTGCGCGCGCGCACCACATCAGCGACGAGTGACGTCGAGGTGCTGGGGCCGCTGCCCGCCTATGTCGCGCGCCGGGCGGGCAAGTGGCGCTTCCACATTGTGCTGCGCGGGACGGACCCGCTCGCCCTGCTCGGCGGCGACCCGGGCGTGCCCTGGTCGGTCGACGTGGATCCCGAATCTCTCTTATAGACGCGATAATCCCGCGCAATGACTGTTCGACCAATCATCACCCTCGGCGACCCGCGGCTGCGCATCAAGGGCGAACCTGTCGACAGCTTCGGCAAGTACCTGCATGAACTGCTCGACGACCTCGCGGCAACGATGCGTGCTGCGCCCGGTGTCGGCCTCGCCGCGCCCCAGATGGGCGTCGCTTTGCAGGCCTGCGTGGTCGAGGTCCAAAACCAGCTCCATGAGCTCGTCAATCCCAGGATCGTCAAGTCGACTGGCGACGACACCGACCTCGAGGGTTGCCTGTCGCTCCCGGGTTATGTCGCGTACGTCACGCGCCGTGAGCATGTTTGGGTCGTAGCCCAGAACCGCCACGGTCGCAAGATCAAGCTCGCCGGGACCGGGCTGCTGTCGCGCGCCATGCAGCACGAGCTGGATCACCTTCAGGGCAAGCTCTACATCGACTATCTCGAGTCGATGGATGAGCTGATCCCGGTCGCGCAGATGGCCGATGACCTCGAGGCCGAGGAACAGGAGCTGGCGCCGCTGGCGTGAGCAGTCCAACACGGGCTGTCTTTCTGGGGAGCGGCGCCTTTGCGGTGCCCATCGCCGAGGCTCTTCGTTCACAGCCAGGCGTCGACTTGGTGGCGGTGGTGACGGCACCCACACGACCGGGGTCACGTGGACGACCGACTGATCCGCCTGTTGCCGATTGGGCGCGGTCACACGAGCTACCCATGCTCCGCCCGGAACGAATACGGACCGAAGAGTCGATAGGCGCCGCGGCCGAGCTCGTGCCCGACCTCCTCATCTTGGCCGATTACGGCCAGATCGTGCCCGCGGCCCTGCTCGACCTGCCCCGATTCGGCGCCCTGAACCTGCACCCCTCGCTCCTGCCGCGTCACCGCGGAGCGTCGCCCATTCCAGCAGCGATCCTGGCCGACGACCGCGAGACCGGAGTGTCGTTGATGCTCATGGACGCGGGGCTCGACAGCGGCCCACTGATCGCCCATCGCCGCGTGCCCCTCAACGGCACCGAGACGGCACCTCAGTTGGAGGACTCACTTGCCCGGGTCGCGGCCGAGCTGCTGGCCACGTCATTGCCCGCGTGGCTCAGCAGCGAGCTTGTGCCATTGGCGCAGGCAGAGGACGGGATGACGTTGAGCAAGCCGCTGCTCCGGTCTCAAGGTCTGCTCGACACGGACAAGAGCGCCGTCGAGTTGGAGCGCCAGGTGCGCGCTTACCAGCCCTGGCCGGGAACGTTTTTCGAGACGTCCGACGGCCGCATCGTTATCTGGCGGGCACGCGCGCTGGATGGCGACGCGCGACCAGGCGCCATCGTTGATGGGCCGGCGATCGCGACCGCGGACGGATTGCTGGAGTTGATAGAAGTTCAGCCCGCCGGTGGGCGGCGGATGTCAGGTGAGGAGCTCATCCGCGGCCGTCCCGGATTGATCGGGTCGGTCATTCAATGACGTCGCCAGCCCATACGCGTGGACCGGGCTAGCATGCACCGATGTTGTCGGAGCCCGTGGGTGACGGCGCTGCCCAACCGCTGATCAGTCTGCCTCCCGCGGGAGAGCGCGATCCGCGTCCGGGTCTGTCGGGACTGTCCGTCGCGCAGGTCGAGAGTTGGTTGGCTGCGCGCGATCTACCTGCATATCGCGCGCGCCAGATTGCCGACCATGTGTGGGCCGGTTCGGCGCAGACCGCAGACGAGTTGCGCACTTTGCCGGCGGCGCTGCGGGGCGAACTGGACGAGAACTTCCGACTGACCACGCTCGGCCCGCCCGAGCTAACACCTTCGGACGGCGGACTGACGCAGAAGGCGCTGCATTCACTTGATGACGGGCGGCTGATTGAAACCGTCCTCATGCGCTATCCGGCCCGCGGCTGGCGCAAGTCGCGCGCCACGGCGTGCATCTCGAGCCAGGCCGGCTGCGCCGTCGGCTGTCCGTTCTGCGCCACGGGCGAGCTCGGCTTCTGGCGCGACCTTGAAACAGCGGAGATCGTCGATCAGGTGCGCTTCTGGCGGCAGTGGTTAGCCGGGGTCGGCCAGCGCCTGACGAATGTCGTGTTCATGGGCATGGGCGAGCCGCTGCTCAATGTCGAGCGCGTGCTGGATGCCGCGGCCGCCATCACTGACGGGTCGCGCTTCGGCCTGGGGGCGCGCCACGTGACCATCTCGACGAGTGGCGTCCTGCCCGGCATCGAGAAGCTCATCGCGTCCAGTCCGGCATACACGCTCGCCGTGTCGCTGCACGCGGCGCGACCCGAGTTGCGCGACGTGCTCGTTCCCCTGAACCGGCGCTATCCGATTGCCGATGTCGTCGACGCCGCCGGACGTTACGCGGCCAAGACCGGTCGGCGGGTCACGTACGAGTACGTGATGATCGAGGGCATCAATGACACGCCCGCGGACGCGAACGCGGCGGTGAAGCTGCTGCGCGGCCAGCTGGCGCACATCAACCTCATCCCCATGAACCCCGTGGCGCACACCCCATGGAAGCCCAGCCCGGCATCGCGCGTCGAGGCGTTTGCCGCGATCCTGCGTGCGGGCGGCCTGGGCACGACCGTGCGCCGCAACCGCGGCGTTGACATCGGCGCGGCGTGCGGCCAACTCGCGGCGGACCGGGCAGGCGCACCGGCTCCGGCGGCCGTTGCCCGCCGCCAGGAGTTGCTCGTCTTGCGCAGCGCAGCGGCGATCAGCGCCGCACGCCGCTAACCAGTACGACCTGATGCGCAAGATCGAAGTCGCGGCAAGCATCACCACGGCCGATTTCGGCAACCTCTACCGCGTCGTGCGCAAGCTCGAACGCGCCGGAGTGGATCGGTTGCATCTCGACGTCATGGACGGCCACTTCGTGCCCAACATCACCTTCGGGCCGGACGTGTGCGCCGCCGTGCGGCGCCTCACGGATCTGCCGATTGATGTCCACCTGATGATCTCGGCGCCGGCGCGCTATCTCGAGCGTTTCATCGCGGCGGGCAGCGACACCATCACTTTTCACTACGAGATCGACGACACGGCGCACGGCAAGCATGCGACGCTCGCGCGCATCCGCGACGCCGGACGGGGCGCCGGACTCGCGATCAGTCCCGACACGCCGGCCAAGGTGCTCCAGGACTTCGCCGACGATCTGTCGCTTGTAATCCTCATGACCGTTGAGCCAGGATTCGGGGGCCAGCATTTCATGCCCGGTCCCGCGGCCAAGATCGCCGAGGTGCGGCGCATGTTCAGCGACAAGCCGCGCTTCAGCGTCCACGCCGATGGCGGCGTAAGTGCCGAAACGGCAGCGGTCGTCGGTAGCTACGG
>JBDTVN010000045.1:0-9426 GCA_040007155.1 Chloroflexota bacterium | reverse complement strand
GGCCGCGCGGACGGCAAGCAGGTTTCGGCGCTCGTCGCCCAGGAGCTTGGCAAGCGCGACCTCGCCGGCCACGACCACTAGGCCCTCAGTTACCCAGATGAACTTCTGATGATTGCCCGCTCTGCCGCGCTGCGTGACTTCACGCGCCGCGACGGCGTGCGCCTATTTGCCTTCGCGCTCGCCTTCGCCGCGGTGCTGGGCGCAGTGCTCGCGCTGGGCGCTTTTCTGGATCCGTTCGGCAACGACCTGCAACGCGCGGGCGGCTGGCTGCTGCTTAGTGTCCTCGTCGTCGGCCTGCTTCTGGGCTGGGTGTGGCGCTTCCGGCCGCAGATCTGGAATCGGTCGAGTGTCCTGTGGTTGATCGCGCTGTTGCTGATCGGCGCGACAGTGGCGATCGAGATCACGCGCGGCCGGCCGGTGCTGCCCTACGTAATCCCGATCGCGGCCGTTGGACTCCTGCTCGCCGTTCTCGTTGATGCCGGAACGGCGCTACTTGTCACCGGTTTGATGGCGCTGCTCGGCGGTGCCGTGATCGGTTCTGTTGAGTTCGCGACTTACATCCTGCTCAGCGGCATGGCTGGCATCATCCTCGTTCGTCGCGGCGAGCGCTTCAGCCATTTCTTCCAGGCCGCCGTTGGTATCGCCATCGTCAACCTGGGCGTGGTGACGCTCTTCACGCTGCTCGGCACGCGCGATGTCACGGGTCTTGCTGAGCTCGCCGGCGCGAGTCTTGCGGCGGCCGGCGGCAGTGCCATCGCCGCACTCGGCTCCTTCGTCATCGTCGGGAATCTTTTCGGCATCACGACTTCGTTCCAACTTCTTGAACTGGCCAATCCCACGCAGAAGCTGTTGCGCCGGCTCATGCTCGAGGCCAACGGCACGTACAACCACTCGTTGCTGGTGGGCAATCTCGCGGAGCGGGCGGCCGAGGCAATCGGTGCCGACCCGCTGTTGGCGCGCGTCGTCGCCTACTACCACGACGTCGGCAAGCTCGATAACCCGCTCGCCTATATCGAGAACCAAGCCGGCGGTGACAACGTGCACGACGACCTCACACCAGAGGAATCTGTCGCGCTCGTGAAGGCGCACGTCGCCAAGGGCATCGACCTCGCCTATCAATACAAGTTGCCCAAGCCGATCATCGCCTTCATTCCGCAGCACCACGGGACCGCACTCATCAGCTATTTCCACGCCCGCGCCAAGGAAGGCGCCGCCCCGGTCGACGAGGCGCGCTACCGCCATTCCGGGCCTAAGCCGCAGTCAAAGGAGGCGGCCATCCTGATGCTCGCCGACGGCGTCGAGGCGAGCGTCCGTTCGCTCAGCGATCACGACGAGCCGACCATCCGCGCAATGGTTGACCGCATCATCCGCGAGCGGCTAGAGGACGGTCAGTTCGACGAGTGCGACCTGACGCTGCGCGATGTCGAGCGCATCCGCGAGGCTTTCGTGGCGCAACTCCTGGGCATGTACCACCGGCGCGTGGCGTACCCGCAGAACAAGATCGTCGAGATCGAGTCGCGCCGCGCGGCGGGCCACAGCGCCTAGGCCATGGCGGCCATCTACATCCGGCCGTGGCGCATCGACGTCACGCAGCGATCGGGGGTCCACCCGCCGGTTCCACTCGCGTCGCTGGCTCGGCTTGCTGCCCGCGCTCTGACTGTCTGCCGCGCGCCGTCGCCGGCGAGCCTTGGGCTGATCCTGAGCAACGATAAGGAGCTGGCCGCGCTCAACGTCGAGCACATGGGCCACCAGGGTCCGACCGACGTCCTGTCCTTCCCCCTGCTTCCCGTTGGTGCTTTCCCGGCACACAGCGGGCAGGATCCGACCGTGCGCAGGGCGCCTTCCGCGGAGTTCGTCCTGCCACCCCGTCGCCGACCGCACCTGGGGGACATCGTTGTGTCGGTCGAACGCGCGGCGGCCCAGGCGCCAGGCTCGCTCGAGGACGAATTGCGCCAGCTGGTCGTCCACGGCGTGCTGCACATTTGTGGCTGGGACCACGCCTCACCCGCCGAGCGTGATGCGATGCGTGCGCTGGAGAGTAAGGTCCTCGCTTCATGACGCACGAACACGAACACGAACACGAAGAACATGACCACGATGAGCACGACGGGCACGAGCACCACCACCACGCGATGTCGTTCGAGGATGCGCTGAACGAGTTGCGCTCAGCGGCTACGCACTACTACGAGCATCAGTTCGACTGGAAAGGCCACGGCCCGCCGGAGGGCTTCGATGGGCCGCGCTGGTTCGTACCCGACGAGAGCTGGCGTCTGGCCGCGCGGCTCGATCGAGACGCTCCCGGCACGGGCGAGCACGTCGAGCTCGCCACGTCGACCGGCAAGTTGCGCGACATGGAGAACGCCGGGCAACTCGTCTTCGAGGTCGGCGGCACGGAGCAGCGGCTGTCGGCTTTCCTGCCGCGCGCGATGGACGCCGAGCCGGTCCTATTTGTCCCCTTCCGCGACGCGACATCTGGAGTCGACACATACGGCGCGGGGCGCTACGTCGACGTGCCCTACGACGCTGATGAAGACTGGCATGACCTCGACTTCAACTACGCGTACAACCCATCGTGCGCGTTCAGTCCGGCGTACGACTGCCCCTTCCCACCGCCCGGCAATCGGCTGCCGATCTCAGTGACCGCCGGCGAGAAGCTACCGTCGGGTGAGGCGCCGCACTAGACCGACCTACAGGTGGCCGCTCCCGGCGAGCACTTGGATGGCGCGCAGCCCATAACCCAGGGCCACCAACCCGATAACGCCGAGCGTCGACATGACCGTGTAGGCGATGCGCCACTCCTGCCAGGAGCGCACTAGCCAGACCGGCAAGGCCAGGCCGACGACCAGTTCGACAAACCCCGCGAATGCTCCAACCTCGCCCGCGAACAGAAAAGCGAGGTACAGCCCCTCCGCGGCGAGCGGCGCCGCCAGAATGCCGATCGCGACTGAAGGCAGCCACCACTGCTGTCGGCCACGAAAGGTGTGACGCCGCCAGACCGCGCCAGCGCCGCCGGACACGGGACCTGCGACGAGTGACACCGCGCCCCACACAAGGACGCCGGGCAGCAGGCGCGTGACGTCGACCAGATCCCAACCAATAGACGTGCCAACGTAATAGACGAGCGTCGCGACGAGCAGCGCAACGAGGCCGCCAATTGCGCCTTCACGCGCCGCGCCCTTCATCGCGAACGCCCCGACCAAGAATGCGACCACAACCCAGGTACCGGCGATGTTGCCCGCGATTGCCCACGGGTTGGCGAGGAAGTAGTCGCTCAGTACGGAAAACGCGCCGAGCGCAACTCCTGCCGCGACGGCGATCAGCAGTCCGCGTGGCACCAAACTAGAGATTCCCCGTGGAGTGGGCCTTCTTTGGCGCGGCGTCCGGGACAGCGATTGGTGGCGTATCGGCGGTCATGGCGGTGGCACCCTCCTATTGAAACGATAGTGGAGGCGTAAGATCACCGACAGCCGGTCGGGCGTCCGATCGGCCGTATTTGCGTGTTCGCGAGGTCGCGCCGCGCGGGGAAAGAGATGAAGATCGTTGTCGGTCTGGGGAACCCAGGCAAGCAATACGAACAAACCCGCCACAACGTGGGCTGGATGGTGCTCGACCGGTTGTCCGAACGCGCCGGCTGGGTTGGCCATGCCCGCGCCCGTGACGCGGCGGCAACCGTCCATGGCAGGTACAACGGCCTTGACCTGGAACTTGTCAAACCGACGACGTTCATGAACCTGTCGGGCGTCGCGGTGCGCAAGGTGCTTGCCCGGCAACGCGCGCCGCTCGACGACTTGCTGATCGTTTATGACGACTTCGACCTGCCGCTCGGCAAGCTGCGCTTGCGCGCCGAGGGCAGCGCCGGCACGCACAACGGCATGCGCTCGATCATTGGCGAGCTGGGCAACCAAAAGTTCGCGCGGCTGCGCGTGGGCATCGGGGAACCTGAGCGCCACAACCCCGAGCGCGCGGCGATCGACCACGTGCTGTCGCGCTTTGGTGCCGCGGAGAAGCGGGTCCTCGATGTGGTTCTAGACGCTGCTGCAGACGCGGTCGAGGACTGGGCCCGCGACGGGGCGTACAAGGCGGCGAACAAGTGGAACGCCTGGACGCCGCCGACTTCGCCCACCGATCCAGATGCCGCCGCGGAACCGGGGGCGACCGACTCTCCGCCTCAGCCCGATTCGAAAGGCATAGTTCGCCACGCCACGGGTTGGCGAAAGCTGCTGCACCGTGACTGATTCGACGTCCGTCCGGATCCGCGGTCGCTCCACGAGGGAGCGGCGCATAGCCGAGGAAGCGGAGGAGCAGGTCGCCGCGCGCGCCGACGCGAAAGCGCTGAAGGCTGCCGAGACCGGGACCACGTCGGGTCGCGCGCGCATGCCCGACCTGTCCGCGCTGACGAACTTGCTAGCGACGTCCGCGGAGCTGCGCGGCCTTGCCGACCGGTACGCCACAGTCAAGGAGGGGAGAGTCGGTCAGAACCTGCGCCACCTCACGTACGCAGCAATGCCGCACGGCGCCAAGACATACCTGGCGGCGGCTCTCGCTCTCGCCAGCCAGGAGCGGCTCGTGTGGGTCGCGCGCGACTCGGAGATCGCCGACCGCGTCGCTGAGGAGTTACAGGCGTGGCTGGGCGATCCCGCGTTCGTGGTGACGCTTGAGCCACGGACCTCGTTGGCCTACGAGCGGAGTGAGCTGATCCGCGACGAAAGCGCTGCCCGGGTGGCGACGCTTGCGGCTTGGCGCTCGGGCAAACCACGCGTCCTGGTTGCGGGTGTCCAGGCGCTCTTCCAACACACAATTGCACCGGCCGATCTGCCTGATGAGCCGGTCAGTCTCAAGTCCCGCCAGCGCGTGTCGCAGGAGCGCGTCCTGCGCGAGTTGATCGACCTCGGTTACGAGGCACTCCCTGAGGTCGCGGGTCGCGGCGAGTTCGCGCGGCGCGGCGGCATCGTCGACATCTTCCCGGCTGGGCAGCCACTGCCCGTGCGTATCGAATGGTTCGGCGATGAGATCGAGTCATTGCGCTCGTTTGACCCGGCCACGCAACGGGGGCTAACGCCGGTTGACGAGGTGCGGCTCTTGCCGGCGAGCGAGTTCCTGCTTGGCGCAGACGCGGGCACAGCGCTGCGCGACCGGCTGGGCGCGACGGCCAAGAAGCTCCCTACCGAATTGGCCACCGACCTGGCTCATCTCGAGAACGGTCAACTGGCCGACGCCGCCGAAGTCTGGGCCGGTCAGCTCGCTCCTGCAATCGGGCTTGACCACTTACACGACGAGATCTGGATCGTCGACGAGCCGGGTGACATCGAAGCGTCGACTGACTTCCTGTGGACGCAGGCGGACGAGCGGCGGGCAGAGTTGGAAAAGGCCGGCATCCTGCCCAAGAACTGGCCGTCCGCGTACCCTGCCCGGCGCGACTGGAAGCAGCGCTGGACCGCGGCGCGGACGCTCGAGTTGACCTGGGAGAGCGAGGTCAAGGACGCGCCGCCCGGCGGCAATCCGTTTGGCTGGCATGAGCCGATGCTTCCGTTGCAGGCCATTCGCGACCTGGGTGAGACGATCACGCGCTGGCGCAGGGAAGGCCTGAAGGTCGTGCTGGCCAGCGATCAGTCGGCCCGTTTGTCGGAGATCCTGGGCGAGTCGGACATCATCGCTGCGCCCACCGCGACTCTGCGTGAAGTACCGCCCGCAGGCGGGCTCGCCCTGATCGAGCGCAGTTTGAACTCGGGCTTTGCCGGCGGACCGGAAGGTGTCGTTCTGGTCACCGATCGCGAACTCTTCGGCACCGTGCGCGTCCGTCGGCCGCGCGTTCTCCGCCGTGTCGTTTCCAAAGACCTTTTGGAGCGACTCCAGCCAGGTGAGCTCGTGGTCCACATCGACCACGGCATCGCGCGCTATTCGGGCATGGCACGGCGCAACGCGGGCGGCGACGGACCGGACGAGCGCGACTTCCTCGAGCTGCACTTCGCCGAGAACGGCCGCATCTGGGTGCCGGTCGAGCAGATCGAGCGCGTGACGCGCTACGCCGGCGGCGAGAACCCGCACCTGTCACGTCTGGGCGGGGGCGAGTGGCAGCGCACCAAGACGCGCGTCCGCAAAGCGGTCACGGATCTCGCCAAAGAGCTGCTCGACCTGTACTCGTCGCGTGAGCGCGCATCGGGTCGGCCGGTCAGCGAGGACGGTCCGTGGCAGCAGGAGATGGAAGCCGCGTTCCCCTACGAAGAGACGGTGGATCAGCTGAAGGCGACCGCCGAGGTGAAGGCCGATCTCGAGCGCGGACGGCCGATGGACCGCCTGGTCGTGGGCGACGTTGGTTACGGCAAGACTGAGGTGGCATTGCGGGCGGCGTTCAAGGCGATCGCCGATGGCATGCAGGTGGCCGTCCTCGTGCCGACGACCGTGCTCGCGGCGCAGCACCTGGAGACTTTCCGGGCGCGCTTCGCCGCGTACCCATTCACGGTGCGCATGCTGTCGCGCTTCGTGCCTGAGCACGAGCAGGACGAGATCGTCGCGGGGCTGGCTGCGGGCTCGGTAGATCTCGTGATCGGCACACACCGGCTGCTGTCAAAGGACATCCGCTTCCGCAATCTGGGAATGGTCGTGGTCGATGAGGAGCAGCGCTTTGGTGTCGCCCACAAGGAGCGGCTCAAGCAGATGCGGACCGAGGTCCACGTCCTGACTTTGTCCGCAACCCCAATTCCCAGGACGCTCAACCTTGCCCTGGCCGGCGTGCGCGACATGTCCGTGATCGAGACCCCGCCTGAGGATCGGCTGCCGATTCAGACTCGGGTGGCGGAGGCGTCCGCGGGACTGGTGCGCGACGCGATCCTGCGCGAGCTCGACCGCGGCGGACAGGTGTTCTTCGTCCACAACCGGGTCGAGACAATCGAGGCCCAGGCCGAGCAGCTCCGCCAACTGCTGCCCCAGGCGCGCATCGTCGTCGCCCACGGCCAGATGGGCGAAGGCCAGCTCGAGAAGGTGATGCTCGCTTTCGCCCGCGGCGAGTTCGACGTCCTCGTATGCACGACGATCATCGAGAGCGGCCTCGACATCCCCAACGCCAACACGATCGTCATCGACCGCGCCGATGCACTGGGTCTGGCGCAGCTCTACCAGTTGCGCGGCCGGGTGGGCCGGTCTTCGCGCCGCGCCTACGCGTATCTGCTGTATCGCAAGCGCGGCGTCCTGAGCGACATTGCGCGCAAGCGGCTTCAGGCCATCTTCAACGCGTCCGAGCTGGGCGCCGGGTTCCAGATCGCCTTGAGCGACCTCGAGATTCGGGGCGCGGGCAACATCCTGGGCGCGGAGCAGCACGGCCACCTGGCGGCGGTTGGCTTCGATCTGTACGCGCGGCTCCTGGCGGACGCGGTTGAGGAGCAGAAGGCGATCCGCGAGTCGCGTCCGGCGGTCGTCGTCAAGCCCCAGACCGTGATTGACCTGCCGATCGACGCGTATCTGCCCGAGGACTATGTCGCGGAGGAGCCGCAGAAGCTGGAGCTGTACCGCCGGCTGGGCAAGGCCGGCACGCCGTCAGAGATCGCGACGATCCGGGCTGAGCTGATCGATCGCTTTGGCGCCATCCCGGCACCGGTGGAGCGGCTGCTCGACGTTGCGCGCCTGCGCATCGCCGCCGAGGCCGCGGGCATCGCGTCGCTGGCGCGCGAGGGAAGCGAGCTGATTGTGCGTTTCGGCCTGGACTGGTCGCGCTCGGCGACGATGCGGGCCATGGCGCCCACATCACTGAACGACCGCATTCCCGGCATCGCGCCGGGCGCGCTGACGTACGGCTCGAACCAGATGCGCGCCCGCCTCGCGCGCGACCCGGAAGCGGCCTGGAAAACGACACGCGCCCTCGTCGAGCGCCTCGCGACGCGCGTCAGCTCAGCGGGGTCGTGACCGAGCGCCGAGAAGCAGCGTTGTCACCGCTCCAATGACCAGGCCCAAGGCAAGCCACACGAACAGGACGACCTGCACGGTTGAAACTCCGCAGTCCTGGATCGACGGATCGCAGCGCAAGGTTGCGAGAACCCACAGGGCTAGAACGGCGCCGCATGCGATGGCGGATGCCAGAACCACGACGGATGCTCGACGCGCGATGCCCGCGATCAGTACGACAGTGACCGCTATCAGGCCGGGAAATCCGAACAAGTCGATGCCCAGCGCAAAAACCAACCCAGCCACGATGCTGACCACGATTTCCGGCGGCCTCACGTGTACGACATTGACCTCCCGACCCCTTGTGATCAAGAGCCGAATGTCTCGTTAACGGAGTGTGCTAACGTGGCACACGTGGAAGCACACGCACGTGCGTCAAAGGTCATCCTCGCCCGGACCAATTTGACACTCCCCGAGGAGCTGCTGCGCGAAGTTGACGAGCTGGCGGGCCCACGCGGGCGGAGCCAGTTCGTGGCAGAAGCGGTCACCTGGAAGGTCAAGCGCGAGCGTCTCCGGCGAGCACTTGACGCAACGCGTGGAGCTCTCGTCGGGACACCTTCATACATGACGCCAGAAGAGTCCTATCGATGGATCCGATCCATGCGCGAGGAGGCTGACGCGGAGTGAGCTACCTCTTGGACACAACCGTTGTCATCGATCACTTGGAGGGTCACCGCCCCGCCGTCGAACTCGTCGCGCGGCTGTTCGAAATGACTTCAGACTTGTACACGTGCGACGTGGTGACCTGCGAAGCGCTGTCGAAGGGTGACGCTCACGCGATCCTCGTGAAGCGGACTCTCTTGGATGCGCTGGAGTATGTGGCACTTGCTCCTGAAGGAGCCCGCTGGGCCGGCGATCGTCGGCGTGAGGCGATCGACCTGGGTAAGCGCAAGCCGAGCACGACTGACGCTCTAATTGCGGCTCTTGCCCACAGCTTGGGCGCGACGGTCGTGACGCGCAACGCCAAGGACTTCGAAGCGTTCGACGTGCCGGTCCTTGGCTACGGCGAGGCTGCGCTAGACTGACTCGGCCCCGCCAGACAGGCTCCGTGGGCACCGCCAGCCGAGGACCAATTAGACCCGTGTCCGCAGAAACTCTGCGCGCCAAGATCCGCGAGATTCCCGACTTTCCCAAGCCGGGCATCCTTTTCTACGACATAACCACGCTGCTCAAGGAAGCGGACGCCTTCAAAGAGTCGATCCAGCTCATGCTCGAGCCGTTCCGCGGCGAGCAGATCGATATCGTCGTTGGCATGGAGTCGCGCGGCTTCATCTTCAGCGCACCGATGGCGATCGAGCTCGGCGCGGGCTTCGTGCCGGTGCGCAAGCTGGGCAAGTTGCCGGCTGAGACGGCGAGCGTGGAGTACGCGCTCGAGTACGGCACGAACACGCTCGAGATTCACAAGGACGCATTGAAGCCGGGCCAGAAGGTCCTCATCGTTGACGACCTCCTCGCGACGGGCGGCACGGTCCTGGGCACGATCGAGCTCGT
>JBDTVN010000044.1:0-9466 GCA_040007155.1 Chloroflexota bacterium | reverse complement strand
GGCGATACCACTCCGCCCAGGCCGTCGCCTCGCTGTCGGCGAGGTAGAAGCCGCGAACGATGGACCCGCGCTGCCAGCGTCCGTCCGCCGGCACTGTTGTGAGGTGGAACGGATCGTTGCCCGGCCGCTCGATCCGCCACCACGTCCCAGTTACGCGAACGAGTCGTTCTCCAACTCGGCCACCAGGCGCGAGACGTCGCGGTACTTGCCGTTGGCGATCGCGTCCAGCGGCCGCGCATCTTTAAGCGCGGGGAGCGGCTTCTGTAGCCACAGCGCGACCTGGTCGTCGTCCATCACTTCCGCCAGCCGATCGACCACCGCTACCAGCTCCAGCAGCCGATCACGATGCTCTGCCGCGGGCCTGCGCGTGGCGCGAATCCAGGCATTCACTGTGGCCCGCGCGGCGCCTGTTGCGCGCGCAATGTCAGCGCTCTGGATGCCCAGTTTCTGGACCCGCTTGAGCTCGTTCGCATAAACCGCCATCGCACTCATCTGTAGCCGAATTGTAGCGGAGGTGTCACCGAGCGCGGTAAGCGATCACTTCGACCTTCTCCAGCGTCATCAAGCCATCGGCCAGCATCTCGTGAGATTGCCCTCCCGAGCGCTAGCCCACCAACCACCGCGACCATCCCGATTGCGACCGACGCGCCCAGGTTCAGCGCGGCGAGGAGCCAGGCGCCGTCTTCGATCATCCGCCAGCTCTCCAGAGCCAGCGTCGAAAAGGTCGTGTAAGCGCCAAGGAAGCCGATCATCAGCGGGCCGCGCAATTCGGCCGGCAATGCCGCGCGGTCGCCGATCAGCGCGAACACCAGCCCCACCATGAACGAGCCGCTGACGTTGACGACGAAGGTGCCCCACGGGAACGCCGCAAAGCGTTGACTGACCTCGGAGTCGACCAGGTACCTGGCGATCGCGCCTGCGAACCCTCCGACCCCGATCAACACAACACCGCCCATGCCTACCTCCTGCGCAACGCTCTTTGCGTAGGAGCCATCAGCCGATCCGGCGGTTTAGGCGAGCCCCATCACCTTCGACAGAAATCCTAGCGGCCGAGGACCTTGGCTACTGCCGGTTGACCCGCGAGCCGTAGCAGGCGCCGCAGATTCGCCTGCGACATCTTCGACATCGTCTTCAGTGCTGCGGCAAGCTCGGCCTCCGGGACGTCGGCGATGGCGGCCAGCAGTCGGTCGAGATCCTTGGGGTCTTGGTTGGCCAGGGCTTCGAACAATTTGCGAAAGACATCAGTCCGGGCGCGCACGACCGACGAGAGACCGTGATCGAACTCGCGCACAAACGAAAGGAGCAGGGTGAGCCGATTCTGAAGATCCTTTGCGTCCGAGTCGGTCCGGACCTTGCCGGCATCGACGAGGCACTCCTCAAGGATCGCAATTACGGGATCGCCTTCGCGCTCCTTGCGTGCCGCGATGACGCGGTGGAACCACTCCCAGTGATCGTCGAGTGCCAGCCACGCCCGTCCCGCAGGTCCGCGTTGGCCGGTGCGCCGCGGTTCATCGGCCTGGCGGATGATGCCCCACGCCACGCCATCTTCAAGCGCCACACGAATGGCCCGATGCGACAGGCCCAGCGCGTCCTGCAGCTCGCGATCAGTGACCGGGCCGCCGTGCACCAAGAGATAGCCCTGGACCGCTGCCGTGGATGGCGTGACGCCCCACGACCCGCCCATCGATCCCCAGGCGTGCGCGAACCGACGCCGGATCTGCTCCGTTTCGGAGATGGCCTCAGACGTCTCGTCAGAAACTCGATACTTGACAGTAACTACTTTGACATTCATTGTGGTTACCGCATGGTAACAAGTTACGGGTGATGAGATGGTCATTCTTCATAGACATCACGACGCTCTGGGTTGGGCTCTTCGGCTCACGATCGTCGCTCTCGCATTGGCAACCGCCTACATCCACACAACTCTGGGCGGCTTGATGTTCATGGCCAACGCCGTGGCCTATGTCGCGTTCGCGGCGCTCATGGTCGTGCCGCTGGAGATCGCTTCTCGCCATCGCTGGCTGATCCGTGCGGCGCTGATCGCCTTCGCACTGGGAACGATCGGTGCCTGGCTGATGTTCGGCGCCCGCTACTGGATGGGCTACCTCGACAAGGGCATCGAGATCGCCCTTATCGCGCTGCTGGGCATCGAGATGCTGCGTTATGACGGTGGCCCCATCCCGGTCGCCCGGCGCACTTGGCACCTCGCGCTCTTGACCCTGCGCCGGATGTCAGGCGGCCGATGAGGCTCGCACTTGCGTTGGTTCTGCTAGCCGCGTGCAGTGCGACTGGCACGGCTGCAGCCACTCCGCCAACCGGCGCGGTGATTGTCACCGCTGCCGTCGACAGCTTCACGACTTCATCAGTGGTCGGCCCCGCGGACACAGGGTTCACGATCTTTTTCCAGATCATTGACTCGTCGCAGCACGACCTGCACGTCTGGCAAGGCGAGACGAGTGTGGCCGCAACGGAGATCTTCGGCGGCCCTTCGGCGCGCATCCTCGATGTGCCCGCGCTTGCTTCAGGCGTCTACCGAATTACTTGTGACATCCATCCGTCGATGGAAGCAGCATTGGAGGCAGTCTGATGTTCAACAGCTGGGTTAAGCGTCTCGACACCATGCAATTCCCTGCAACGGCATTTCCTGCGGCTGGCGGCGACCCGGCCGTCGAGACTGAAGAGTCGCATCAGCTTGACGGCGCCGTGGTCGCGGCAGCCATCGCGTCGCTGTGGGTCTTGCTGATGAGCGCGCGGTCAGGTTCGGGGAACTTCATTGGACTGGATCGAGCCGTAATCACGTACGGACCGCTGTTCCTCGTAGCTGTGTTCGGTGCGCTCGTATTGCGGCCGCAGACATCGATCAAGTCGATCCCTGTGTACGTCGCCGGCTACGTCGGGATCGCGGCTCTCATGGGCTTGGGGTGGGTAGCGCTCGGAAGCCATTCCGTTTTCGGGGTCCCGGCGCTTGATGTCGTGGCCTGGGGCGCTCTGTTTGCAGTGGTCGGTTTCATAACCGGTGTTCTCAGCGTGGTGGCTTGGGCCACGACTCTTCGTCTGTTGGATACACCTCGGACGCCGCTGTACGACCACGCATCCGCATTCCGCTTGATGGCTGCCGCGCTGATCCTGTTTGCCGCGCTGTTAAGCGCGAAGCGGGCGCTTCCGACTGTTGGTTTCTGACCGTGAGTGGACCGGCGCCTACTGATCGGGAGATCCGTGCGCGCGGCGTAGTCATCGCCGCGAGCCTCGGCTTGGCCTGGCTGATTACCGCAGCGGGGGCTCATTCAACATTTGAGTACCTGCTGCAAAGTCTGCTCTACGGCTTGCCGTTCTATCTGCTTGTGGCAGTAGTCGTAATCGTGTTGTTGTTCGTCATCGCGGGCAACGCAGCCGACGCATCGCGTCGAAAGGAGCAGAAGCTCAGTTCGACAGATCCCGCAGGCGGCGATCGAGGTAGCGCCGATCAACTTCGTTAGTGGCAAGTTCGCGGGCGCGCGATAGCGCGATGCGCGCTTCCTCGAGCCGACCGAGTCGACGCAGCAGCTCGCCGCGCGTCGAGTAGAGCAAGTGGTATTCGGCGAGCTCGCCCGAGGCATCGATCTCGTCCACGAGCGCGAGGCCAACGGCTGGACCCCGGGCCATCGAGACGGCGACGGCGCGGTTGAGCGCGATGACCGGCGAGGGTTGCGCCGCGAGCAGCTCGTCGTAGATCGAGACAATGCGCGGCCAGTCCGTGTCCGTGGCGGATGCGGCGCGGGCATGCTCGAACGCGATCCGCGCTTGCAACTCGTACTGACGAGGTTGAGCAGATAGTCGCTCGAGGATCTGACCGCCTTCGGAGATGCGCGCCTGATCCCAATGCGACCTGTCTTGATCGGCCAACAACACCAAGTCGCCCGCGGCATCCTGGCGCGCATCGCGACGGGAATCGTGGAGAAGCATTAAGGCGAGCAGTGCCTGTGGCTCTGGTTGATGCGGAAGAAGTTGAACGAGTAGGCGCGCCAATCGAATTGCCTCGGACGTCAGCTCGCGCCGCACGACGGTCGCGCCGGCGCTGGCCGAGTAGCCCTCGTTGAACACCAGGTAGAGGACGTGCAGCACCGCATCCAGGCGCTCCGGCAGGTCTTCCGCCTCGGGTACGCGATAGGGGATCGCGGCGTCGCGAATTTTCTTCTTGGCGCGCACCAGCCGCTGTGCCAGAGTAGCCTCCGGAAGTAGGAACGCGCGCTCGATCTCAGGCGTCCGCAGACCGCCCATGAGGCGCAGCGTCAGCGCGATCTGCGCGTCGGCCGGAAGCGCCGGGTGGCAGCAGGTGAAGATCAGTCGGAGTCGGTCGTCTTCGACTGCTGGTCGGTCGGTCGACATCTCCGGTCCTGGCTCTTGGGCGGCCGAATCGGAGGCCATCAGTCGGCCCAACTCCTCCGCCTTTTCGGTCAGCTTCTTGGCGCGCCGCAAACGATCGATTGCGCGATTGCGCGCGGTCGTGGCAATCCACGCCCCGGGATTGGGCGGGAGGCCGTCGCGCGGCCAGTGCTCGAGCGCGGCGATGAATGCGTCCTGGACCGACTCCTCGGCCAGGTCGATATCACCGACTGCCCGGATCAGCCCGGCGACGACCCGGCCCGACTCCTCGCGGAAGATCCGATCGACGGCATCGAAGGCGCGTGGACCGTCGCGGCCGACACCTGGCCCGAGCGGCTCAGCCAGCGCCAATTCCGGTGGGCATTGGCTCGCCGCTGTCGCTGTTCTGCGGGAAGTCGACTACCGGCCGGATCTCGATCGTGCCGCGCGCCGCGCCCGGGATCTTGGCCGCCCACTTGATCGCCTCGTCGAGATCGGCCGCCTCGATCAGGTAGAAGCCGCCGAACTCCTCCTTGGTCTCCGCGAAGGGGCCATCGGTGACAAGCGTCTGACCGTTGCGGACGCGGACGCTCGTCGCCGTCTTGGATTCGTGCAGTGCCTCGCCGCCGCGCATCACGTCGGCCGCCACCGCGTCCGCCGAGAAGGCGTTGTATGACTTCATGACCTCGACGTCCTGCTCGGGCGTCGACTCCCACGGCTCGACATAGATGAGTAGTGCATAGCGCATTTGCGTGACCCTCCTGCTCGGCTGATGTTCGGCCAACCGTCCGCCGTCATCAAGTCAACGAACCAGGTGGCTCTGAATCGACACCCGCGGCATAGCGCGGACCAACAACAGACACCGCCCACCGGAACACGAGGCCGCCAAGCGCCGCGTCGAAGTGGACCGCGCGTTGACGGCGCTGCTCCAGGCCGCGAACGAAGGTGCCCATAGCAATCTTGTGCGCGATCTTGATCGCTGCCCGATGGCGCGAGCGCACCGCGTAGCCGGATCGGAATTCAGCTCGTCGTCCTTCTGCGGCCGCGAACCGCTCGATCGCCGCCACGGTCGCCAGCGCGAACGTGGCCCGATCGCCCTTGTGCAGAAGCTGGCTGACAGCAACCTTGGTCCCGGCGAAGCTGCCGCGCGACAGGCCTGCCTCCTCGGCGAGGCGCCGAGCGATCGGTCGGTCGTAGTAGCCGCCGACGCGATACGGCGCCATCGTCGGGTCGTCTAAGAGGGCACTCGTGGTTGGCTCCTGGAGTGCGCCGAAGTAGGGCAACGGCACGTGGATGGCGTCGAGTCTCAGGCAAAGGTCGGCCATTGAGTTGCCCGACAGCTCGGGCGGCGGCAAACGCTGAACGGACGGCCGCCACGACTCGGACCACATCCGACCGCCCCAATGCCCGGTGAAGAGGAGAGTGCCGCGCAATTCGTCCTCGAATGCCGATGCGACAACGTCCTCGCCGCTCATTCCGCTCGATAGAAACTCGGCCTCCGGCAGGTCGTCGCGCGCGAGGTAGGCAAGGCGGTCGTGGAACGTCAGCGATAGACCCAGCCGCGCGGCAGTGGCGGCGCCGCTGTCGTCGACGATCGCGTTGTCGCCGTGCCGCCGTGCCGTACGAAAGCCCACGGCGCGCCGCCCACCAACGGCCGCGACGACGCATGCGACGGCGGTGCTGTCATAGCCGCTGGACAGGGTCACGACGGGCGCATGCCCCGGGGCATTGGCCATCAGCGACCGAGTCGCGTCAAGAAGTCTGGTTCGGTAATCGGTGAAATCGATGAACGTCCGCTCGCGCGGCTTGCGCGACACGACCAGCCCGCCATCAGGCTGGACGCGGAAGTTCTCGCAATACAGCCCGTGGATCGACCCATCGAGCGTTGGAATCACGAGCACCCTGCCGCTCACGAGCGGCGGTTGGCCGGCTTGATCGAGATGCTTGAGCGGGCCGGCGAGAAAGAAGACCTCCGGGTAGGCGAAGTTGGGATCGAGCCGCTGGCCGGTGTGTTGCAGCAGGCCGGCGATCGAATTCGAGACGAATGTCGCGTCATCTCCTTGCGTGGCGAACAGGCTTTCCTGGGCGTGGCTCGGCGTCACCACGAGCGGACCGTCTGCGGTAATGACGATCCCACTGCCGAAGACCGTGCTTGCCTGCGCGAGGTCGCGTAGCTCAGCACCGCCTGCCCAGGTGCCGCAGACGAAGGCGTCCGCCGCGCGGCGCACCGACGTGCCGCACGTTACTTCGATCAGCGGCGGCGCGATCCGGGCGACCCAGAACAGCGGCGGTACGGCGGCCGACGCTCGGTACTCGAAACGCCAGTCGGTCTCTGGCACGCGGCCAAGTCTCGCAGGTTGCCTCGAGGGTTGACCCGCCTAACAACTGTTAGTTAGAATTGGTGACGCTATGACAACCGATACGCCGCGCAAACAACAGATCGAGGACGCCGCCTCGACGCTCTTTCGCGACCGTGGCTATGCCGGGACCAGCGTCCGCGACATCGCCCAGTCGCTCGACATGCAGGGCGGCTCGCTCTATGCCCACGTCGCTTCGAAGGAAGACATGCTGTGGGCGATCGTCATCAGGGCGGCTGATCGGTTCAACGCCGAAGTCGGCCCGATCGCGCAGAGCGATCGGACAGCGGCGCGCAAGCTGCGCAAGATGATCCGTGCCCACGTAGCGGTCGTGACCAGCGCTCAGAAGGATGCGGCCGTTTTCCTGCATGAGTGGCGCTTCCTGTCGACAGATCGGCGCGAACAGATCGCGCATCGGCGTGACCGTTACGAGGGTCTGTTTCGGGACGCGATCGCCCAGGGCGTCAAGTCGGGCGAGTTCGGTCGCATGGACGCCGCACAGACCGCGATGGTCATCCTGTCCGCGCTCAACGGCATCGCCACCTGGTATCAGCCCGACGGCAAGCTCACGCCGGCCCAGATCGCCGACCAGCACGCCGACCTTTTCATTCGCGCCCTCACGTGGGGCATCCCAGAAACGGAGGGGGCCTCATGACCGACCCGCTTTCGCTGGCGCCGATCCTCGCGCCGGAGGATCGACCCACGCCCGCCTTCGCTGACCCCGACCTGACCCACGAGGAGCGCTACAACGCGTTCGTCGATCACGTCCACGCTGGCCTGAAAGTCGAGGCGCGCGACTGGATGCCCGACGAGTACCGGATCAGCGTTCTCCGATTCATCGAGATGCATGCCAACAGCGAGCTGATGGGCATCCTGCCCGAACGCGAATGGATCATGCGTGCGCCCACCCTCAAGCGGAAGCTCGCCCTGACCGCCAAGGTCCAGGACGAAGCCGGCCACGCGCAGCTTCTGTACCGCGTGGCGGAAGACCTGGGCAAGAGCCGCGAGGCCATGTACCAGGACCTGCTCGACGGCAAGACAAAGTTCCACAACGTCTTCCATTACCCGACCAAGTCGTGGGGCGATGTGGGCATCATCGCCTGGCTGGTCGACGCCGCGGCCATCGTTGCCCAACAGGCCCTGCGGGACTCGTCGTACGGGCCCTACGCGCGCACCATGAAGAAGATCTGCTGGGAAGAATCAGTTCACATCATGCACGGCCGCGATGTCGTCGTGACGATGATGAATGGCTCGCACAACCAGCGCGACATGGCCCAGGAGGCGCTCGATCGCTGGTGGGGTCCGCTGATGCAGATGCACGGCCCGCGCACCGATCCGGCGAAGGACCGCGACCTGTTCTGGAAGATCAAGGAGAAGACCGGCGAGCAGCTGCGCCAGGAGTTCCTCTCGACCTACGTGCCGCGACTCTGGGAGATCGGCTTGTTCCCGCCCGACCAGGAGTTGAAGGAAGACCCCGACACCAAGGAATGGCGCTACACCGAGCCCGACTGGCAGGAGCTGCGCACTGTGGTCACCGGCCACGGACCCAAGAGCCAGGAGCGCCTCGATTTCCGGCGCCTCAACCATGACCAGACCGCGTGGGTTCGCCAGGCAGTCTTGGCGGAGCCGGTGGCCGCGTGACAACGGACAGGGAGCCCAGCGAAGGGCGCGTCGCGCCCGACGGCAAGCTGGGGGCAGGCGCCGATCCCGACGTGTGGGAGGTCTTTCGCCAGGAAAAAGACGGCGACCCAATGCGCCACGCGGGCAACGTCCGCGCGCCTGACCGCGAGCTCGCCCAGCACTACGCGCGCGAGTTTTATAGCCGGCGCAACGAGAGCGTGCGCCTGTGGGTCGTGCCGCGGACACAAATCAGCGACATGGCTGATCCCGACCTTCTCCAGCCGCCGCTCGATCGCTCATTCAAGAAGCCCGGCGGCTACGTGATGCGCGACAAGCTCGATGAGGCGCGCAAGCGCGCTGAGGAAGCAAAGAAGTGACCACGGAGACGCGCCGACCGACGCGGCAGCTGATCCAGCCCGACCTGCCCGCCTTCGACGCGTCGGCGCTCGACCCGCAGCTGCGGACGGCCATCGCCGAGTTGCTGCTGACGATGGCCGATGACGAGTTCGTCATCGGCTTCCGCGATTCCGAGTGGACGGGCATCGCGCCGATGCTCGAGGAGGATGTCGCGTTTTCTTCCCTGGCGCAGGACGAGATCGGCCACGCCCGCCTGCTGTACGAGCTGCGCTCGGCGCTCACAGGCGAGGATCCCGACCGACTTGCTTTTCACCGCCAGCCGAACGGGTACCGCCATGCGCGGCTGCTTGACCAGCCCCGCCACGGCTGGGGTTTCACCATTGCGCGGCGCTGGCTGTACGACACCGCGGACTCAGTGCGGTTGACGGGGCTCGCGAAGTCGAGCTTCGCGCCGCTGGCCGAGGTTGTCGCCAAGATCCGGCGCGAGGAGCGCTACCACCTGATGCATCTCGACGCGTGGCTCGAGCGGCTGGGTACGCGCCACGGCAAGCCGCGCGGCAAGCTGTTGTCCGCGCTCAAGCAACTGAGCCCTGTGGCGACTTCGGTGTTCGCGCCGCTCCCCGGTGAGGAGATGCTCGTCGCTGCCGGAGTGCTTTCAGCACCCATGGCCGATCTGGCGGCCCGCTGGCGGTCGGAGGCCAACGCCCGACTCTGCGCTTTGAACCTCCGACCTATAGCCGACGGTGCGCCCGCCGCGGACGGGCGCGATCACGCCACGCCCGACGAATCGT
>JBDTVN010000043.1:0-9633 GCA_040007155.1 Chloroflexota bacterium | reverse complement strand
GGCGAGTGGCGCGAACCAGGCGTGGATGACGCTGCCCACGGAGTCCTCGTCAATGTCGGTCTGCTCAGCGGCAAAAACGACGACGCCGGTCGGGCCGAGCTGCGCTGTGTTGAGGACGCTGAAGCCACCATCGAGGCGCGCGATCAAGGCCCAGTCGCTGCCGTCCGCGCTGAACCACGCGGCGCCGTCCTCGAGGCTGAAGTCGTCGTTGCGCGGCGTGTAACCCAGAGCGACGTAGCCACCGCCAACGAGGGCGTGAATGGTCTGCAGGCCGCTCGTCGCGAAGCTGCCGTCGGTGTTCGTCGACTGTGTCCAGGTCAAGCCGTCGCTCGAATGGACGGCGACACCGGAGATGTCGAGCGCCAGCGAGCTGCGAAAGCCCACGCCGGCCATGCCGCTGGGTCCGGTGGCGAGAGCGTCGATGCCCGATCCGTCCATCTGGGGCGCGGTCGCGGCTGAAAAATGCATTCCGTCGGTCGATGTAGTGGCGACGAGCACGACGTCGAGCGCCGCGTCGTCATAAATAGTGCCGAAAGCGCTGAAGCCGGACGGGCCTACGGCCATCGATGTCACCGGGTCCATTCCGCCCAGATCGGTCGTGGCGGTCCACGCGGCGCCGTCCTCGCTCATCCACACCGTTGTGACCTCGTCGTCGCCGGCGCCGCCATAAGCGACTAGCCGGTCGCCGGCGAGGAACATGCTGTCGATGTAGCCGTGCTGCATGTCAGGAGCCTGCGTCAGCAATTCCCATGCGCCGCCGTTGGTCGAGCGCCAGATGCCGTTACCGGCCTGGGGCACGTCGGTGCAGTTGTCAACGAGCGGCGAGCAGGTCGCAAGATCGCCGGCCATGAAGAGGTCGTTGCCCTTGCTGACGACGAAGTAAGGGGTCACGTTGACGAGGCTCGGATCGACCGACTCGATCCAGTTCACGCCATCGACCGATGTCCAGACGATGCCCTGGCGCAGGCCGTAGTAGTCGTCGCCATTGAGACCGCCAAAGCCGACGGCGATGAAGCCACCCGGCGTGATGCTGACGTCGCTTACTTCGAAAGCGTCGGTCGCCGGGAATGAGTCGAGCTTGCTGAAAGGACCGAACGGCGCACCGTCGACGGGGACGTTGGTGGCGCCACTGGTCGGTGCGGGCGTTGATGAGCCAACCGGCCCCGGCGTATCGAGACCGATCGGTGTAGGCGTCGACAGCGGGATGGGCGTACGCGACCCAACGGGCGTTGGCGTGGCCAGCGGGAAGGTTGGCGGGTACGTGGGAGCGGTCGTGGGCACGCCGGTCGGAGCAGGCGTCGGGCTGGTCACGACCTGCGTGGTCGAACCGCAGGCGACGGCGAACAAGGCCGCAAGAAAAATGGGGATCGGGCGCATTAGTCCGCCCAGAGTACCGCCAAGTGATGGCGCAGCATCTTCTGCCACCAGTACCAGTGATGCTCGACGTCAGTTCCCCAATAGTCGAACGTCGCCGGAATCCCCTTGCGCGCCAGGACCTCGTCCAGCGCCCGTGTATCGGGCAGCGCCTCCTGCTCCCATGCCCCCTGGCCGACGCAAAAGACGATCCGCGCGCGCCGATACAGATCGAGATGCCACGGGTCGTTCAGAGAGGGCAGGTAATACAGCGGCGAGTTGAAGTACACGTCGTCATTGACGAAGCCGCCCATGAAGTGGCTCGGCTGGTACACGCCCGACATCCCGATCACACCGTCGAATAGGTCAGGCCGACGGAAGAAGAAGTTGGCTGCGTGGAAGCCGCCCATGCTGCAGCCGGTCGCCCAGACGCCGTCGTGGCCGGTCTCGGCGCGTGCGAGGGGCACGACCTCGTCGCTGATGTAGCGGTAGTAGTCGTCGTGGCGCCGCGCCCTGTGTTCGGGTGGCGCGTCCTTGTTGGTCCAGCTCTGCCAGTCGATGCTGTCGACCACGACCATCGTGAGCCGGCCGGCCTCAATCAGGTCACCGACGCAATCGACCATACCGAACGACGCCCAGTCGGACATGCGGCCGTTGTACGACGGGAAGCAAATCAGCGGCTTGCCGCCATGTCCATACAGCGTCAGCTCCATGTCGTGGCCCAGGTTGCCACTGAACCAACGCTTGTTTTCGACGCGCATCGTGCTACTCGGCCGGGGGTGCCGCTTCGACCGCGGGCTGTACGAGCGCCAGCGGCTCCGCTTCCACGGCATGCACGGTCTGGATTCGTTTGGCCGCTTCGATCAGCGGCTCGAGGTCCGGGCTGCGCATCACGTAGCCGTAATCGCCCATCGCGCTCGCCAACACACGCTCCATGCGCGCCTCGTGGACGATCAAGTCGCCGAACTCGGCGAGTACTTCGTCGTGCGTCATGACATACGGCCGGCCGTCGCGGCGCGAGGCGTAGAGCACGTTGTACTGCCGTGCAATGGTTGCGACAAAAGTGCCGTGCACCAGGACGTTGGCCCACTCGTGGTAGAAGTCGAAGTCGTTCGAGTAGTTCCACATGTCAACCGTCCAGCCGCCGGGCGGGCGCATGTTGACCTCAAGCGGGATGAGCGTGCCCGACGCGGTGCGGAACATCTCGAAGTGGAACGGCCGCTCGCGCAGGTCAAACGCCCGCGCCATCGCCCGGCCCACTTCCTGGACATCGTCGGGGATCGAGCGTGGCATCCAGTAGTAGATGTCGAGTTGGGCGTTGACCACTTCCATCACGCCCACCGAGTAGTGGAAGGTGGAGTCGAAGGCGATCTCGCCGTTGCGACCAGTCATGCCGTCGTAGGTCACCAGCTCGCCGCGGATGAACTCCTCCACGATGTAGTCGGTAGCCGGTTTGTCGGCCAGGTAGGCCTCCACCTCGGCCTCGTTCTCGATCTTGTAAGTGCGAGCGGCACCCACGCCCACGTCGGGTTTGGCCACCACGGGCAGCCCAACGTCGGCGATAAAGCCGCGCAGCCCCGATTCATCCGGGCAGATCCGACCACGGCCTGGCGCCAGCCCCGCATCGATGAAGCGCTGCTTCATGACGGATTTGCGCTTGATGGCGCTGATCGTCGCGCTGTTGATGCCGGGGATGTTGAAGTCCGTCCGCAGCGCGGCTTCGGTCTCGAGCCAGTGCTCGTTGAGTGAGTCGATGCGGTCGATCCTGCCGTGGCGGTGGATGAGCCAGCCCAGTGCGCGCGTCAGCTGGTCGTAGTCGCCCAGGTCGTCGACCCGGTAGTAGTCGTGCAGCGCCTCGCGCAGCTCAGGATGGAGCTGCTCGTACCCAACATCGGCGATACCAAGCACCGTCGCCCCGACCGCGCGCAGTGCAACCACGAACCGGAACCAGTGCGGTGGAAAATGCGGCGATAGGAATACGACGTTCAACGATCACCCCGTGATCATTACTTCTGGCGGAATGCCACACCCGTGCACGCGGCGGAGCGCAGAGCCTAGCCGCTCGACCCTGTGCGCGCCATAGTCAGGGTAGTATCCGGCGCCGTGACTGCCAGCCCAGATAAGACCGTCGCGCGCGGACCGCGCGCCCGCATCACGCACTTCGTGCGGCGCCTGTTCGAGCACGTTCCGGCGTCGGTCGGTGGCCATCTGCAACGCCTGCCGGCGCCGCTGACGCTGGGCATCACCGGTCCCTTCAATGGCATGCGCCAGCGCACGGCGGCGGTCGCGGCGATGTTCGCGGCGATCCCCTTCGGGACAGTCATCGAAACCGGCACCTACCGCGCGCTGACGACGCGCCATCTGACCACGCTCACCGAAGCACCGATTGCGACGATCGATGTGAACCCGACGTATTACCGCTACTCACACGGCCGGCTGCGCAAGCTACCCCAGGTGCACCAGTTCCTGGGCAAGTCGCCCGCCGTCCTCGAGCAGCTCAGCGTGGACGCGTCCGCGTGGCATGACGAGCCGGTCTTCTTCTATCTCGACGCGCACTGGCTGCACGACCTGCCTCTACTCGACGAGCTTGGTGCCATCCGGCGCGGCTGGACCAGGTTCGCGGCACTTATCGATGACTTCCGCGTCGACGGCGATGACGGCTATTTCTACGACGACTACGGACCGGGCAAAGCGCTGACCCTGCGCCTCTTTGCCAACAACCCCGGGCTCGACGATCTGAACGTCTTTTGGCCCACGGCGAAGGCCAGCGACGAGACCGGCGCGCGGCGCGGCTGGGTCGTCCTCGCGTCACCGGGTGATATCGCCGACTCGCTCGCCAAGCTGCCGCAGCTGCGATCGGCGGGCACCCTGACACAAGCGCTCGCGGCGTCGCCGGAGTAATTTGGACAGAGACCGATCGGTGATCGGCATGTCTGGAGGTCTGGAACTCAAATGTTTCTAGGTGGCGGTTTTCTTCCCTACGTCCTGCTGGTAATGGTCCCTGGCCTGGTGCTGTCGCTCTTCGCTGCGTACCGGGTGCGCTCTACTTATTCGAAATGGAGCAAGGTCGACTCGGGCATCTCGATGAACGCGTTCGACTTTGCGCGCTACCTGCTCAATTCGCAGGGCTTGACCGACGTCAAGATCGAGCCCGTCCCGGGCCAGCTGACGGACCACTACGACCCGCGGTCGAAGGTGCTGCGCGTCAGCTCGGCGGTCGCCGCGCAAGGTGCCGGCTGGGCGCCCGGTTACGCGGACGCGCGGCCGCATCTGTCGGTGGCCTCAGTCGCGGTCATTGCCCATGAAGTGGGCCATGCCGCGCAACACCGATCAGGCGATCCGCAGATGGCACTGCGCCAGCTGATCGTGCCCGTGGCCAGCATCGGCTCCACCCTCGCGCCGTGGCTCGTGATCATCGGCGTGATCCTCAAGCTGACCGGTGTCGCGGTTGTCGGCCTGGTTTTCTTCGCTGCGGCAGTTGTGTTCACGTTCGTGACGCTGCCGGTGGAGTTTGGCGCGAGTCGCCGAGCCCTGGCCTATGTCGAGCCACTCGGCCTGACCGGGGAGCGCGCCGACGGGGCGCGTTCGGTCCTTCGTGCCGCAGGCTGGACTTATGTCGCGGCGGCCCTCACGGCGCTGCTGACGTTCCTGTACTACGTGTCTCTGGTATTCGGCTCGCGCCGCTAAATGAAGAGCCGGGCCACCTTTCGGTGACCCGGTCCCCCCATTCACCCGGTCGATACGACGACCGAGCTAGTTCATTGAGCGGCGACTAGCTATTGCTTTTGTAGTCGTCCACCTTGCGGTCAACGTCCTTGGCCGCGTTGTCGATGCCCTCGCGGACATTGCCAACACCTTCGCGGATGTCGCCCTTGGCCTTGTCGTACTGGCCTTCGCGCTGCATCTGCTCGTTACCGGTCGCGTCGCCGACCGTTTCCTTGATGGTGCCGCGTGCCTGTTCCATGCGGCCCTCGTTCTGCTGCTCGTTGCCCATCGGGGCACCTCCCAACTCACCAGTTTTGCGGCCAGAACACGGCTGGCCGGATTTGCCGAGTCATCGTGCTCCGAGCGGCGCCACATTCGCCTCAACTAGCGCAGGGCGCGGGCATTGCATCCATCTAAGAGATTGGCAGGCGGTGCGAGAGCGCTCGAAGCGTAGAATCGGTCGTCAACACCTTCGAACACACACCGTTGGAGGCGTACCCGCCACGTGGACGGCACCGCACAGACCAAGAGCGCCGAGCGCACGACCAGCGGCATCAGCCGGCTGGATTTGCGCAACGAAAAAGTGCGCGCGGTCGCGGAGCACGAGCCGGTGAGCGTCACCTCGAACGCGACTCTTGATCAGGCACTGACCGCGATGCGCAGTGGCGGTGGGGACGCGCTGCTGGTCCTCGACAACGGCCGACTGGCCGGCATCCTGACCGAACGCGATGTCCTGACGCGCATCCTCGGCCAGAACATAGATGGGTCGCGCGCGGTAAGCGAATTCATGACCAGGGATCCGCAGACTCTCGATCCAGACGCCCGGCTGCTTGACGCGATGATCGCCATGGAAGGCGGTCATTACCGCAACCTGCCGTTGGTCGATGGCAGCGGCAAGGTCGTCGGCATGCTCCGCCAGCAGGACCTGCTCGCGTACGTGGCCGAGGCATTCCCGCAGGAAATCCTTAACCTACCGCCTAGACCGCACCAGACCATGGAGGCACCCGAGGGGGCGTGACAACAGAGACCACTCACGAACACAAGGACGTCGAGGTCCAGGAACTCGAGCGCGTCACCATCCGCTTCGCGGGCGACTCGGGCGACGGCATGCAGCTCACCGGCACCCAGTTCACGCGCACGACCGCGGTCTTCGGCAACGACATCAGTACGCTGCCCGACTACCCCGCCGAGATCCGTGCTCCGGCCGGTTCCCTCCCCGGCGTCAGCGGGTTCCAGCTCAGCTTCTCGAGCGCTGAGATCTACACGCCCGGCGATGCCCCCGATGTGCTCGTGGCGATGAATCCGGCCGCGCTGCGCACCAACATCGGGGACCTACCGGCGGGCGGCGCGCTGATCGTCAATTTGGACGCCTTCAGCGCCAACAACCTCAAGAAGGCCGGCTACGAAACGAACCCGCTGCAGGATGGCTCGCTCAAGCAATATAACGTCTTCGAGGTGCCCATCAGCGCGCTCAACACGCGCGCCCTGGAAGGCCTCGACATGACCTCCAAGCAGGTCGACCTGACCAAGAACTTCTTTGCGCTGGGCCTGATGTTCTGGCTGTACGAGCGCTCGATGGAACCGACGTTGCGCTGGATCCAGGAGAAGTTCGGCGCGAAGCCAGTCATCGCTGAAGCGAACTCGCGCGCGCTCAAGGCGGGCTATGCGTTCGGTGAGACGACCGAGATGTTCCACACGACCTATCGCGTGGCGCCGGCCAAGCTCGCGCCCGGCACCTACCGCAACATCACCGGCAACGAGGCCACGGCGCTCGGCTTCGTGGTCGCGGCCAAGCACGCTAAGCGCGACCTGGTCTACGGCTCGTACCCGATCACGCCCGCCAGCGACATCCTGCACCAGCTCGCTACGTACAAGAACTTCGGTGTCAAGACGTTCCAGGCCGAGGACGAGATCGCCGCCATCGGCTCGGCGATCGGCGCCAGCTACGGCGGCGCCCTGGGCATGACCGCCAGTTCCGGCCCGGGCATAGCGCTCAAGAGCGAGGCCATGAACCTCGCGGTGATGGTCGAGCTGCCGCTCATCGTGATCGACGTCCAGCGCGCCGGCCCGTCCACGGGAATGCCCACCAAGACCGAGCAGACCGACTTGTTGATGGCGATGTTCGGGCGCAACGGCGAGTCGCCGGTGCCCATCGTCGCCCCAGCAACGCCGGGCGAGTGCTTCGACTACGCCATCGAGGCAGCCCGCCTCGCCCTCAAATACATGACCCCGGTGATCTATCTATCGGATGCGTTTCTGGCCAACGGCTCAGAGCCGTGGCGGCTGCCCGATCTGTCTAACCTGCCTGAGATCGGCGCCCCGAACCACACCGACAAGGCCACCTTCCAGCCCTACAACCGCGATCCCGACACGCTCGCCCGACCGTGGGCGGTCCCGGGCACGCCCGGTCTCGAGCACCGCATCGGTGGCCTGGAGAAGGCCGACATCACCGGCAACGTTTCGTACGACCCCGAGAACCATCACAAGATGACCATGTTGCGCGCCCAGAAGGTCGCTGGCATCGTCAAGGACATTCCGCCACTTGAGGTATTCGGGCCGGACAAGGGCGACGTGCTCGTAGTCGGTTGGGGCTCGACCTATGGCGCAATCAGAAGCGCCGTCGACCGTCTCCAAGCTGAGGGCTGGTCGGTCAGCCACGCCCACATGCGTCATCTCAACCCAATGCCGGGCAACACGGAGCAGGTGCTCCGCAGCTTCAAGAAAGTGCTGGTTCCGGAGGTCAATATGGGCCAGCTATCGCTGCTGCTGCGCGCGAAATTCCTGATCGACATTCAGGGGCTCAACAAGGTGCGCGGCAAGCCCTACCGGATCATCGAAATCAAGGAAGCGGTCGAGGCGCTGCTCAAGTGACCGACACCAACAGCACAACGAACGGCAACGGCGCGAACGGCAGCGATGCCGCGCTCAGCCCCGATAACGCGCGCGTGCTCGAGACGCTCCAGCTGACCCGCAAGGACTTCGTTTCCGACCAGGAAGTGCGCTGGTGCCCCGGCTGCGGCGACTACTCGATCCTGGCCCAGACGCAGAAGACAATGCCCGACTTCGGGGTTCCGCGCGAGAACATCGTGTTCGTCAGCGGCATCGGCTGCTCTGGCCGCCTGCCCTACTACATGAACACCTACGGCTTCCACTCGATCCACGGCCGAGCACCCACGCTCGCCACTGGCCTAAAGCTGGCCAATCCCGCGCTGATGGTGTGGGTCATCACGGGCGACGGCGATGCGCTGTCAATCGGTGGCAACCACATCCTGCATTCGATGCGGCGCAACGTCGACATCAAAGTGATCATGTTCAACAACCGCATCTACGGGCTGACCAAGGGCCAGGCGTCACCCACGTCGGAGCTCGGCAAGAAGACGAAGTCCACACCCCTGGGCACGGTTGACTACCCGATCCAGCCCTTATCGATCGCCCTTGCCGCTGAGGCGTCGTTCGTCGCGCGCTCAGTCGACACTCACACCGAGCATCTGCAGGAGACACTTGAAGCCGCCGGCCACCACCACGGCTCGGCATTTGTCGAAGTCCTCCAGAACTGCAACATCTTCAACGACGGTGCGTACCGCGACTTCACGGAGCGCGACGTTCGCGACGACAGGATGCTTGTACTGGAGCACGGCAAGCCGATGATCTTCGGCAAGGACCGCGACAAGGGCATTCGCCTGCGCGGCCTCCATCCGGAAGTCGTGACGATCGGCGAGAACGGCGTGACTGAAGCGGACCTCCTCGTGCACGATGCCCACGCTGAGGACCCGTACCTCGCCTACATGCTGTCGCGCATGTGGTACCCCGACTTCCCGGTTCCGGTCGGCGTTCTGCGCAACATCAGCAGGCCGACACACGACCAGCTCGTCGTCGGCCAGATCGAGGAGGCCATCACCAAGCAGGGCGCGGGCGACCTCGACAAGCTGATCCTCGCCGGCGAGACCTGGACGGTCTCCTGATGTCCGGGCGCAGCCGGCGATGATCTGTCCGGTCTGCGGCTTCGAGAACATCCAGGGCACCGATGAGTGCGAGAACTGCCACGCAGACCTGCGCGCTTCGGACATCCCTGAGGCGTCGAGCGCGTTCGAGGCGATCCTCGTCGATGTGCCGCTGGCGGCCGTCAAGCACCACACGCCACTGACCATCGCGCCGTCTGCGAGCGCATCGGACGCCGTCGCTCAGATGCAGGCCGCCAACGTCGGTTGCCTCTTGGTGGAGGACGCTGACGGAACGTTGCGCGGCATCCTGTCGGAGCGCGACCTGCTGATGAAGCTCAGCGGAGCGGGGCTCGAGGGCGTCGGCGTGGCCGATCTCATGACGAGCGACCCGGTCGTGCTGCGCGGCGACGACTCAGTCGCGGTGGCGATCCACAAGATGGCGGTCGGTGGCTTCCGCCACATTCCGCTGGTCACGGACGGTCAAGTGACCGGCATCGTCAGCGCGCGCGACATCTTCGCCCACATCCTCGCTGCGCTGCGCTAGGAGTCAGCGGGCAAGGAAAGACCCGAAGTGACCATCGGTGCCAGGTAGTCCGCCTGCCGTGGGGACGAGCCCCTCGGCTGTTCGACGGCA
>JBDTVN010000042.1:0-9645 GCA_040007155.1 Chloroflexota bacterium | reverse complement strand
CGAGGATCGCCACCAGGTGTGGCGAACCGGTTCTGAGGTGCGGCTCTCCCCGACCGAATTCCGACTGCTCCGCTACCTGCTGCTGAACGCGGAAAGGGTTCTATCCAAGCAGCAGATCCTGGACCACGTCTGGCAGTACGACTTCAATGGCGATGACAACGTCGTCGAGACGTACGTGTCGTACCTGCGGCGCAAGCTCGACATTGGACACGAGCCGCTCATCAGGACGGTGCGCGGCTTCGGTTACACCTTGCGCGCTGAAGCGGGCTAGCCAATCTCGCTTACTCACTGTCAGAGAGCTTCGCGATGACCCTGCGCACACGGCTCCTGCTCGTCACCGGCGCGCTCCTCGCTATCGCCCTTGTCGTTTCTGGCGGCGCGGTCGTGGAGTTGACGCGCGCGAGCCTGGTCGCGGACCTCGATCACGACCTGACAACCGCGCCCCTGGCCGAAGTAATACCTGGGCCGGCGCAGCAGAATGATCCCACCGGTCGGCGATTTGCCTTCATGGCTTTCGACGCGACCGGACAGTCGCTTGGCACCGCGCCGTCCGGCTTTGCATCCGCACCCGATCCGCTTCCGGAGGTAGACCTCACGGGTGACGCTGCCATGCCGCTTAACTCGATCGTTGACCGACCCGCGACCGATGGCTCGCTGAATTACCGCGTACTCGCGGTTCGCGGGCAGCTTGGTAACCCGCCCAAGATCGTGACCCTCGTGCTCGCCGCACCAATGCGCTCGCTCGATGGCACTGTGTCATCGCTCGTGCGCAGCCTCGTGCTCGTCGGTTTGATCGTCCTGGGGCTGCTCGTGCTGATCGGCTGGTTCCTGATCCGGCGCAGCCTGCGACCACTCGAGCGCGTGACCGCGACAGCCGAACAGATCTCGACGGGCGACCTGACGCAGCGCGCGGGCATGCCCGACGACGGCTCGGAGGTGGGCAAGCTGGGCCACGCCTTTGACGGCATGCTCGATCAGATCGAAGCATCTTTTGCGAGCCAGCAGCAGGCGTTGCGCGCAAAGGAAGCGAGCGAGCAGATGCTGCGCCAGTTCGTCGCTGATGCGTCGCACGAGCTGCGCACGCCACTCACCACTGTCCGCGGCTATGCCGACCTGCACCGCGCCGGCGGGCTCGAGAAACCAGCTGATCTGGAACAGGCGATGGACCGCATCGGCAGCGAGAGCCGGCGCATGGGCGCGCTGGTCGACGACCTGTTGTTGCTGGCGCGGCTCGACCAGGGGCGGCCGCTGCGCGAGGACCCGGTAGATCTGAGCGCTCTTGTCGACGACGCAGTGAGAGACGTCCGCGCCGTCGAGCCAGTCCGACCGATCACGCCTGACTTGACACCCAACCTCACGGTCACCGGCGACGAGGACCGTTTGCGCCAGCTGGTCGGCAATCTCCTGGCCAACGTGCGCGTTCACACCCCGGCCGACTCACCGGTCGAGGTTTCGCTTACTGACGGTGCAGGTTCGGTCGTGTTGCAGGTCGCGGACCATGGACCGGGCATTGATCCCGAGCACGCCGAGCGCATCTTCGACCGCTTCTACCGGGCAGACACGAGCCGGACGCGCGATCGCGGCGGATCAGGGTTGGGGCTCGCCATTGCGGCATCGATCGCCGCCGCCCACGGCGGTTCGTTGGATCACTCGGTCACCGACGGCGGCGGCGCCACCTTCAAATTAATGCTGCCGCGGCGCAACTGAGACGCCAGCGCGATGGCCGCACGTTCCAGAAAGGTCGCGCCCGCTAAGGTTCTCGGGTGGAGCGCGAGATCGAGCAACTGACGTTCGCCAGCGACGACGTCCAGGTCATTGTCCTGCCCGAGCTGGGCGCGCGGCTACATTCGCTCCGCTTTCGTGGGCACGAGCTGCTGCGCACCCCCGCCACGCTCGAGGAGCACCGCGCGGACCCGTTCTTCTGGGGCGCGTACGTGATGGCGCCGTGGTGCAACCGGATCAAGACCGGGCTGGCCAGGGTTGGCGAGCGCATCGTGGATCTACCGTCGAACTTCGCCGACGGCTCGGCCATGCACGGCCAGGTCTACGTCGCTCCCTGGCAACTTGAGGACGACGAGCTGAGCGCGATCGGTGGGTCCGAAGGTTGGCCGTGGCGCTACCGCACAACATTGCGCGTCAGCGTCGTCGGCTCGGTAGTGCGTTTAGAGCAGAGTCTCCAGAACCTAGATCAGGCACCCATGCCCGGTGGCGTCGGCATTCACCCTTGGTTCGCTGGACAGCCGCTCGCGGCCATCCACAGCGGCCTGGTCTATTCGACCAACTCCAACACTCCGGCCAAACCCGCCGATGTTGAGGGCGATCTCGATCTGGAGCTGCTCGGGCCGATGGCCGTAGGCGTTGACGCGACCTGGCCGGTGGAACCGTCTGGCCTCGTCGCGGAGTTGCACTGGCCCGATAGCGGCACTCATGTCGAGGTCCACGTCGAGTCCGACGCGGCATTCGTGGTCGCCGCCAATCCGGGCAACCGCAACGCGATCGCGCTCGAGACACAGACCCACGTCCCGCAGGGTCTGCGCCGGCTGACAAATCGCGAGCCCGGCGCCCTGGCAATGATCGCGCCCGATGCGTCGCTCAATCTCGTCACCGAGCTGCGCCTGTCTGTGCGCTAGACAAAAAAACGCCGGAGGGCCCGGGTGAGGAGACCCTCCGGCGTGACTGGGAAATATTCGATTGCGGTGGGTCCGACTAACTGTTGGTGCTGCTCGCGCTTGGGCTGGCGCTGGGCGCCGGATTCGCCGGGTTGTCCCAATCGCCACCGGGACCGCGGTGCATACCGGGGCCGCCGGGACCACCAAACGGACCGCCGGGACCGCCGGGACCGCCAAACGGACCAAGGTTGCGCAGCTGATCAAGCGAGATCTGGCCGTCGTTGGCGATGCTGTCGAACGCCACACGCAGGGGGTCGTCGGCCGGAAGCTGATTGACCTCGTCTTGGGTGATAACTCCGTCAGCGATGAAGCCTTCGATCAGCGTCCGGCGTGCTTCCGCGTCCGTCTGGCGCTGAGCCAGTTCATCTTGCAGGCCCTGCGTGATCGCATCCGACTGGGCCTGGGTGATGGTGCCCTTGGTGACGAGGTCAGACAGGACGGACCTGAGCAGGCCGTCGCCGAAACCAGCGTGCGCGCCGGCAGTAGTCGGGCCCGCCGTCGGATCCCCCACAGGTGCGGGGCTGGCCGCTGCCACGACGCCCTTGGCCGCTTCGAGAACGGCGGGCGCGGCCGTCGCGACCGCAGCTCCGGTGATCAGCAGGAAGCCTGCGATCGGGAGCCAGATGAGCCTTTTCATGGGCAGTGTGTCCTCCGATTGACGGACGTGTCGGGGTTATGGGTTGATGCTGCGCATGGTCCGAATCGGGGCTTGGCTGCGGCTGTCGGAACGCTGGTGATCGGCTGTGAAACTCTTCTGCGAATCAGAAGACCCACACTCCGGGAACGAGCGTGGGTCCTCGACACAGCCGTTTGGTGATCGGCCTAGCGGAACGTGACACGTTGTCCCGCACATGGCCCGGATCACCCGACGTAGCCGGCCCTCGTGTCGCTGCTGATGTTGCCCGCGCGGGGCTTGGACGCGAGGTTGCTAACGCCGGCGGCTTGATCCGCGGTTACCGGCAGGACACGCGACATTGGCTCGTCGCCGGTCCTCCTGTTTGGCCGCAATTTGCGGCGGTTGCGGTCGTTCGTCACGCTCGCACCTCGGTAGGGACCAATCCTACTCCCGCCTGCAAGTGGTAGGACAATCAGCCGGTGCAGGAAGACGGGTCGGTGCGGATCGCGTGGCTGGCGGACGGGTTCGTGGCGATCCACGTCTACGCGCGGTTCTGGCCGAGCGATGAGGCGGCGCGGCGCGCGAGTGACGTGGCCGACGTGGCTCTGACCAACCGGACGGTGCACGACCTGCGGCGCGGCCTGAGGCTTCTCTTCGGCGGAACCTTCAGTCTCCAGGCGCCCGACGAGGACGCGCCGGATCGACGTGTCGCGGTTTTCTTCGACCCGCCCATCGGTCCGCCCAACCCCGAGGCGTACTGAACGGTTCATTGGCGCCTAGCCCGCCGGAGGAATCCGCAGCGCATCGATGTCGCTGCCATTCAGCCGGTCGAGGTCCACGCAGCCATCGATGCCAGCGACATGGCCGCAGTTGTCGTACTGCCAAATGGTCCAGCCGTGCCCAGCCCAATTGGCCGCCGGGACGCGCGGCGTCGCTACGTGCCAATGGGCGACCCACAGCGCGTAGCCATGGTTGGCGAACCAGCGGCTGTTACCCATCTTGTCGTGCCAGAACGACGGCGAGGCGTAGATGATCGGTTTGGCACCGACTCGGGCCGCGACCTCGGCCAACCACGCCTTGACCCAATTGCGCAGCTTCTTTACTCCCAGGCCGCCATTCTTCTCGAGATCAAGCACCGGCCGCAGGTTGCCCGGGCCGAGGTCGGCCGTGTCGACGAAGTTGTCGGCCTCGAGCACCGCGTCGTTGGCGGTGGTGTCAGGGCTGGCGAAGTGGTACGCCGTAAACGGCAGGCCCAGCTCCTCGGCCTTTTCCTTGTTGCGCGCGTACTGGCCATCCTGGTAAAGCCGACCTTCAGTTGCCTTGGCGATCGCAAAGGCAACCCCGTCGGCGACCACGCCGCCCCAACGGATCGTGCCCTGGTAGTGCGACACGTCGATCCCCGACAGACCAAGATCGGTGGCGGACGCTCGCTGCGCGGCCGGTAGGACGGCAGACAGCGCGAATCCGGCCACGATGGCCAGCAGCACGGGCGCGGCCAAGCGGCGCGGGGTGGCGCGCGGCATCTCCCCCAGATTCACGGCCTCAAGAGTGTCGCACGACGCATCCGCCGCCGCCCGGTCCGCGTACCCATAGGTAGAATCCCAACTTACTGACGACTGGAGTGCTTTTCCCCATGTTCCTGTTCAACCGCGCCAAGTCCTCGCTGCCAACAGAGGAAAGCGCCCTGCCCGGTCGCGCCGACTCAATCCTGCCCAATCCGGCGCCGCATCGCGTGCTCGGCACGCCAATCGCCGGCCCGTATCCCGACGGTTTTCAGATCGCTGAGTTCGCGCTCGGTTGTTTCTGGGGCGAGGAGAAGGCGTTCTGGGAGCAGCCCGGTGTCTGGACGACGGCCGTCGGTTACCAGGGCGGCTATACGCCCAACCCAACCTACCAGGAGTCGTGTACCGGCAAGACGGGACACGCTGAGACTGTCCGCGTCGTCTTCGACCCCGCCAAGACGAGCTACGAGAAGCTGCTCAAGGTGTTCTGGGAGAGTCACGATCCCACGCAGGGCATGCGCCAGGGCAACGACTCGGGCTCGGAGTACCGGTCGGTGATCTTCGTCCACGACCACGCTCAGAAGGTCGCGGCCGAGGCTTCAAAGCAGATGTACCAGCGGCAGCTCAGTGCCCGCGGCTACGGCCAGATCACGACCGAGATCGCCGGCCCGCCGGCCCCGCCGTTCTACTTTGCCGAGGACTACCACCAGCAGTACCTCGACAAGAACCCGCACGGCTACTGCCCCAACCATGCGACGGGCGTGACGCTGCCCGACGGCTTCGCGGTTACGCCGCTCCAGTACACGGAGTAGCCAGCGCCTCTAGCCCGGCTCGGAGGGCGGACTAACATCGCAGCCATGGTCAACCAAGCGACGCGCCTGTTGCCGTTCACCGGCAATGACGAAGCCGACCGCCTGCTCGAGGACGAACCGCTCGCACTCCTGATCGGCTTCGAGCTCGACCAACAGGTCACGCTGCAGAAAGCGTTCAGCGGCCCGCACGAGCTGCGTCAGCGCATCGGCGAGCTCAGCGCGGCCAAGATCGCGGCGATGAATCCGGAGAGGCTCGACGAGGTGTTCCGAACGCGGCCCGCCCTGCATCGCTTTCCGGGCAACATGGCCAAACGCGTGCAGGACCTGTGCCAGGTCATCGTGCGCGACTACGGCGGTGACGCGGGGCGGGTGTGGCGTGAGGCGAAGACCGGCAAGGACCTCGAGGCGCGGCTCCTGGCACTCCCCGGCATCGGCGAGATGAAGGCCAAGACGCTCATCGCGATCCTGGGCAAGAGGCTGGGCGTCAAGCCGCCCGGCTGGGAGGACGTCGCGCCCAAGCACCCCAGCCTCGGCGACGTCGACGACGCGGAGTCCCTCGCCGAATACCAGGCCGGCAAGCGCGCCAAAAAGGCCGCGCTGCGTGGCGCCGGTGACGGCTGAGATCGAATAGCCAAAGGTACCGGTGGGCGACTTAGGGTCACTTGGGTTAGAATTGGTGTCGACAACCGGATAGAACCGCAGGTCTGAGCAATTAATCTCGCTCCCGCGGCAAAGGTTGGCTAATCGCTCCGACGCAGGGAAAGCAAAGCGTCGTGGAGCGCGGAAATTGGCCCTCTCGCCACAATCCCGGCGCGACGGCAGGAAATCGGACAAGGCAAATGCAACCCCGTTCCAATCACACCCATAGCTTCGGCCAGCCCGCTTCGGCGCGCCGTCGGATCCGTCGCACCTCAGCCGGCAATCGGCTGTTCTGCTCGACCAACGGCTGCGCGACGTTGATGCAGGTCGATCCAGCTGGCGCGTCAGCGACGTGCCATATCTGCGGAGCGCGGCGAGTCTTCGCCTGAGCGCCCCCGCAGCCGCCCGCCCCGGCGGTCACAATCGGTGCCAATGACGGCGACCGATAACCACGAGCGAGCCAACTGGGACGACCTGGTCGGCCGACTCGGTGGCCAGCCCTTTCAGGCATGGGCCTGGGGCGAGCTCAAAGCTCGTTTCGGCTGGCAAGCGCACCGGCTCTCCGCTGGTGATTCAGCGAGCGCCGCGCAACTGCTGATCCGACCGTTTCGCGGTCTGAGCGTGGCTTATCTTCCGCGCGGCCCGGTTACGGCGGCGGACGGAAGCGTCGACGAGCAGCTCCTCGAGGAATTAGTCCGCGTGGCCCGCTCGCGTCGCGCGGCTTTCGTGCGCCTCGAGCCGCCGCTGACAGAGGACGATCCGCGGGCCGGCGTGCTCGACGCGCAGCTGCGTGCTGCCGGGTACCGCACATCCGAAAAGACGATCCAGCCGCGGTCCACGGTCGTGCTCGATCTCGCGCCGGCCCTGCCCGATCTGCTCGCTGGCCTGTCCAAGGGCCATCGCGCCGACCTGAAGCGTTCCGAGCGCGAGGGGGTTGTGGTGCGCGCATCGAGCGATCTCGCCGAGACCCAGACACTGCACGCGATGCTCGCGGCTAGTTCCTCGCGCAAGTCGTTCGGCTTCCACAGCATGGCCTATTACCGCGTCCTGCTCGAGTCGTACGGTGACGCGGCACGTCTTTTCATCGCCGAACGCAACGGAGCGGCGATCGGCGCTGCGCTCGTTCTCGCGTGGAACAGTCAGGGCGTCTATCTAGCCGCCGGCTCAAACGCGGATGGGCTCGAACATCGCGCGGCTCACGCACTGCAATGGCAGGCGATCACCTGGGCCAAGGAACGCGGTGCCACCACCTGGGATCACTTCGGCATCGCCGATGCGCGCGGCCGGGTCGAGCTCGCCGCCTCAGCCGGCGCCGATCGCACAACAGCTGCGATGGAGCGCCTCGAAGCCGACGCCAGGCACGATCCGCTCGACGGTGTCTACCGCTTCAAGAAGAGTTGGGGCGGACGCGTGGTTCGCTTCATGCCCGCCTACGAGCGCGTCTTCATCCGCCCCGTGCACTGGTTGTGGCAACGCCGCAGAGGTGGCCCGCAAGCATGAGGTCATGGCGCATGAGCAGCCGAGTAACGCCTTCAGCCGACATGGCCCATACTCAATCGCTAGGGGTATGCGGCTCGGCTCCGCGGAAGGCCGATTTGTGGAGAGTGGTTTTTGACGTTTGATCAATTCGGGTTGAGTCCCGAGATCCTGCGCGCCGTCACCGAGCAGGGCTATACGACACCTACGCCGATCCAGGATCAGGCGATTCCCCTCGTTCGCGAGGGCCGCGACGTGATGGGCCGCGCCCAGACTGGCACCGGCAAGACCGCGGCCTTTGCGCTACCCATGCTCGAGCGCCTGCGCGCGCACGCCAACACGAGCTTCTCGCCTGCGCGCCATCCCGTGCGCGCGCTCATCCTCACGCCCACGCGCGAGCTCGCTGTCCAGGTGTATGACTCGTTCAAGACCTACGGCCGCCATGTGCCGCTGCGCTATTTAGTGGTCTATGGCGGCGTCAACATCGAGCCGCAGACCAAGGAGCTGCTCGCCGGCGTTGAGGTCCTCGTGGCCACGCCGGGCCGGTTGCTCGACCACGTCGGCCAGCGCACGGTCAATCTCAGCCAGGTCGAGATTCTCGTGCTCGACGAAGCCGACCGGATGCTCGACATGGGTTTCCTGCCGGACATCCGGCGCATCGTCGACATCGTGCCAGCGCGCCGCCAGACGCTGCTCTTCTCAGCGACGTTCTCGGCCGAGATCCGGGCGCTCGCCAAGACGCTGCTCAATGACCCGGTGTCAGTCGACATCGAACCGCAAACCACGTCGGCGGAGAGCGTCGACCAGCTGGTCTACCTCGTAGACACAGCGCGCAAGACCGAGCTGCTCGCTGGACTCGTGCGCGGCCGCAACCTGCGCCAGGTTCTCGTCTTTACGCGGACCAAGCTCCAGGCCGGACGGCTCGCGTCACAGCTCAATCGTTTTGGCGTTGACGCGGTGGCGATCCACGGCGATCGGACGCAGCCTGAGCGCGAACGCGCGCTGGCCGGCTTCAAATCGGGCGAGGTGCCTGTTCTGGTCGCGACCGATGTCGCAGCACGCGGCCTTGACATTGAGGCGTTGCCGATCGTCATCAACTACGAGCTCCCGCACACGGCGCACGACTACGTCCATCGGATCGGCCGCACCGGCCGCGCCGGCGCTAGCGGCCAGGCGATCTCACTGGTCGCGCCCGACGAAGAGGACTACCTGCGCTCGGTCAACCGATTGCTGAAGCACGACCTGCCGGTGCGCATCGTGAAGGGCTTCGAGCCGGACCTGTCTAACGCGAGTGAATCGGGGCCTGCGCGTCCAGGTCGCCGTCCGGCACGTTCGACGACGAGCGCGCGGCCCAGTGGCGGCGCTGCACGGCCGGCCACTCGCCGCGGCCGAACGACGGTCGCCTAACCTTCTGACCCGGGCTGGGGCGCAGCCTGCGGCACGGCCGCGGGAGCCGGCTCAGCCGCTCGGCTAAGTCGCCCTAGGCGCGACTCCAGATGTTGATGGACGCGCGGCCACTCTTCCTCGATGACGCTGTAGTAGGCCGAGTCGCGCCGCCTGCCACCGGGCATCACCATGTGGCGACGGAAGATCCCCTCCTCGGCCGCGCCGATCTTGAGCAATGCCGTGCGTGACTTCTCGTTCAGAGCATCTGTCTTGAACTCGACGCGCAATGCGGCCAGCTTCTCGAACGCGTGGCGCAACATGAGCAGCTTCGCCTCCGTGTTGACGACGCTGTGCTGCCACGGCGGCGCGAGCCATGTCCAGCCGATCTCCAGGCGCCGGTGCTGCGCCACGATCGACAGGTAGCGCGTGCTGCCGACAGGCTTGCCACTGGCCTTGTCGATGGTCGCGAAGGGCACCATCGTGCCCGCCTCAGCCTCGCCCAGGGCGTCCTCGATGAGCGTGCGCATGTCCTGCGGCGACTGGAC